>NZ_CAJMXC010000082.1:0-8925 GCF_905219715.1 Olsenella sp. CU969 | reverse complement strand
AGGGAGCCGAGGGCGGGCGGGGCGGCCGGCCGCGAGTTGACGGCGTCGACGTAGACCACGCAGGAGGGGCGGGCGTCGTCGGCCCACCGGACCCCGACGGAGTCCACGTCCAGCTCGACTCTCACGCAGTCCCACTCCACCGGCTCCCCGAAGCCCCCGGCCCAGCGGGCGGAGGCGTCGGGGGCCGAGAAGGCGGCGGTGTCGGCGAGGAGCCGGCGGGGGATGGGGCGCATCAGCGCACCACCTTGAGCAGCAGGGAGGTGCCCACGAGCTGGCGCCGGGCGGCCGCCGCCATGTCGGCCGCGTAGTCCGCCGACGCCGCCCCCTGGGAGCCGGACGCGGAGAAGCTGCCGATGGAGAAGGACGCGGGGCCTGCCCAGCCGTCCCCTCCCCAGGCGGCGTCGCAGTCGACGCAGGCGGCCACGGCTCGCTCGACGGCCTCGCGCTCGGCGGCGTCCGCCGGCCCGTGGGGCCAGATCTCGGCGGCCACGAAGGCGGACGCGGCCCCCACGGACGCCTCGAAGGTGCCCTCGGCGAGCGTGCCGCCGAGCTCGGTGTAGCGCTCGTAGGTGAGCTCCGTCGCTTTCCCCATGGCCGCCCCTTACCGCTTCTCCCCGGTCTTCTCGTTGCCCTTGGCCGGCCGCTTGGCCGCCGGCTTGCGGGCCTTGTTCGGCTTCGCCTCCCGGTCCTGCTGGGGGACCGGGGCGCCCACGATGCGCCCCACCGCCTACTCCGTGGGATTGGTCGGGGCGGTGGCGGTGTAGGCGTAGATGAGGCCCTTCTTGTTGCCCATCACGAACAGGTCGTGGAGCAGGCGGTACTNCCACAGGTGGGCGTCCTTGGCCTGGTTGACGTCGGNCGCGAAGTAGCGGAGCTTCTCGTGCTTCTGGATGGCCTTCGCCGCGCTCTTCTCCATGATCACGAAGTCCATGGTGACCGCGCCCGTGGCCGCCTTGTAGCCGCCGGCGGTCTCGCCGTCGGCGGTGCCGTCCAGGAGCTCGATGGAGGTCTTGAAGCGGGCGGATGGCACGGTGACGATGGGGATGTCGTCGAAGCGGTAGATGCGGGAGTCGGGGTCGCCGGAGTTGGTGAAGGAGCGGGGCACCTCGTCGCGCAGGGCGCCCTTGGTGGCGCTGGAGACGTACAGGACGAGGTTGCCCATGTCGGCGCCGGCGTCCTCGAGGGCGTCCTCGGCCGCGCGGACGGCCTTGGTGGTGGCGCCGGAGGCCGCCAGGGAGCCGGTCTTCTTGGTGCCGGCGTTCTCGTAGAGGCGGGCGAAGCGGATGGCGTCGACCTCGGGCACGACCTTGGTGCGCACGAACTCGCCCATGAGGTTGGCGGACAGCCGCGCCTCGCGCTCCTCGTCGTCCACGGCGTCCACGGCGAAGCTGCGGCCGCGGTCGTAGGAGAGCTTGAGGGTCTCCCACTCGGAGCTCGCGTCGCCGGCCACGAAGCCGTTGGCGCGGCTGTAGTCGGCCAGGCCGTCCATGGTGAGCTTGGGCACCTTGATCTCGCCGGCCCCGTCGAGCTCGCCGAGCAGGGACTGGTCCACGAGCAGGTCGGAGGTCTTGACGCCGGCCTCCAGGACCTGGTCGAGCTTGTTGGTGTACTTGACTGCGTAGCTTCCGAGAGGCATGTCTTCTCCTTAGATCCTGAAGCCTCGCTCGATGGCGTCGTCGATGGCGCTGGAGGCCCCCTGGGGCTTTGCGCCGGTGGAGGCCGTGGGGCCCTGGGCGCGGAACAGGTAGGGGCACGCTTCCTTGAGCTTGGCCACGTCGCCGTCCTCGCCCTCGGGCTCGGCGCCGCCGCCGGTGTCGCCCTGGGGCTCGCCGGTCTCGGGCTCGGTGCCCTTGGCCTTGGTCTCGTCGTCCTCGTGGTGGCTCATGACGCGTCCTCCCTTACTCCATGGGTTTGTCTACGCGGTTCTCTCCGCGCCTATGGGTGGCCCTTCTCCGCTGGCCGGGCGTGNCTCGATGGTCGCCCCGGTGTCGCGGCATGAAAAAGGGCCCCCGTGGGGGCCCGTGCTCCGTCGTGCTTCCGGGGGCTGCCTAGNGGCCGAGCTCCCCCCTGATGAGGCCCATGGCCACGAGGGACGCCGTCTCCTTGATGACCCCGAGGGTGGTGCTCCCGGCGGCCTTGGCCACGACCTCCTTGGTGCGCCGCCACACGCGGCCGTCCTCGGTGGCCTCCAGCCAGTCCTCGCCGTCCCAGGTGAGCCCGTCGACCGTGAGGCCCATGTAGCCGCCGCACAGGTCGCGGGCGGGCTCGGGGGCGTCGACGAGCCCGTGGGCCCTGAGGAGCCTCACGTGGTAGGCCATGGCCTCCTCCGACACGCCCTCGGGGAGCCGGCCCAACATGTCCACCGGGCCGTCGGCGTCGCCCACGGTCGCGAGGATGTAGCGGACGATGTCCATGTCCCGGCGCATGGCTCCCCCTAGCCCTCGAGCACCTCTACGGACGNGATNTGGTCGAGTGTGAGGCCGAGTATCCCGTCGCGGCCGCAGTAGACGCACGCCTCGTCGTAGCTGTCGGTCTCCATTTCGATGTAGCCCACTGCGACGAACCCGTTCGTGCAGGTGACCTTCACCCTCTTTCCGCTCAGGGCCTCGATGTCGTCGATGGTCATCCGTCCTCCCTCGGTGGGTTCGTGGGCACCCCGTGGACACCCCTCTTGCTGTAGTGGATTTTAAACCATTCAGTCGGTGTCTCGATGCCGTTTCNGTCNACGGTGNAGCCGACGAAGGANTCCGAGCGGCATATCTCCCTGCCGTACCAGTCCCCCTCGGTGCTGTGGAGGGGCCTGCCGGTGCCCACGGCGCCCTCGACCATCCGGACCACCTCGTCGGCGCCCATGGTGAAGTAGCTCGGCCTCGGGTAGGCGTCCTCGCCCCTCTTCTCCGCCTTGAGCCTGAGGGACCTCATCTTGTCCCCGTACTCCTTCGTCCCCGGGATGTGCTTGTTCTGNGCCGGGCGGTGGACTGTGTTCGGGCCCCGCTCCACGCGCTCGTCCCGCATCGCCCGGGCCCTCGCCGACGGCGTCATCGGCCTCGGCTGGGCTGCGAGCTCCGAGGCCTGCTCCCGGGCCCTCTGGCGGCGGAGGTAGGGGTGCCCCTTGACCCACTCGCGCATCTCCCTCTGGGCGACCCCCAGCCGCACGCGCTCGAGGGAGCTGTCCAGGCCGGCCCCCTCGTCGGCGGCCACGCGCCGCTTGGCGGCCCGGATGCGGCGCTCTATGGCCCTCTGGTGCTGGGTGGCCCGGTAGACCTCGCCGCGCTCGAGCCCGGCGTCCTCGTCCGGGGTGGGGGAGTAGGCCCGGGGCTGGCCCTCGAGGTAGGGACCGAAGCTGTGGCGGCAGTTGACGCCGCAGAGGCGGTCGCCCAGGGCCGCGTGGGGCCCCCGCACGCCGTCGTAGCCGGTCCCGGCGAGGAAGTCTGGGTACCTCGGGTGCCGCCCCCTGCGGCTGTAGACGCGCCCCTGCCACTCGGCGTGGCTCGGGCGGGCCCCGATGTGGCTCGACACCTCCACGAGGTCCCAGTCGGTGCCGTCCATGACCTGCACGGTGCGGGCGGCCGCGGTCTGGCTTATCTGGCTCCGCAGGTGGCGCCTGACGGCGGCGTCGGCCCGGGTCCGGGCCCCCGAGGCGTAGTCCACCACGGCGACCCCGCGGTCGGCGAGGTCGCGCACGGCCTTTCTGACGGCCTCCTCCGAGCCCATGCCGCCGGCCTGGTGGCCGGCGACGTAGCGCGACGCGATGGAGAGCCACGAGCTCCGGGCGTCGGCGGCCATGGAGAGGTTGTCCCGCAGCACGATGCCGGCGAGGCCGCGCACGGCCTCCTGCCCGCTCTGGTGGAGCGACGCCTGGACGAGCCCGGGGAGGTGGGACGCGTCGACGCCCATGCGGTCGAGGTCGTCCTCGAGGGAGCGCAGGAGCGACGTCCGGGCGTCGGACCCTGCNGCGTCGAGGACGCGCCTGAGCGACGCCGAGAGGATGCGCAGGGCCTCCGCCTGGGCCTCGTTGGCCCCCTTGACGAGGCCGGCGTAGGTGTCGCCGCGCCCCACGGCGGCGGCGAGCGAGCCGGATATGGCCTCGAGGACGGCCAGCTCCAGCTCCTCGTAGCAGGCCCCGGCCGCCCGGGCGGCGGCCGAGATCTCCTCGGGGGAGAGCATCAGAGCATCGTCCCGGCACCGAGCAGGTCGTCGACCGAGGGCTGCGCGCACTCGGCGGCGAGGGAGCGGGCCGTGGCCTCGTCCTCGCCGTAGAACCGGGCGCGGTACTCCCACNGCGCCATGACTCNGCCGCCCACCTCGGCCAGGGCCGTGGCCTTCTCGGTCTGGGTGTCGGTGATGACCGAGTCGTCGAAGTTCACCCTCACGCGGCTGCCGGCCGGCGCCCACCCCGACACCTCCACGAGGGCGCCCAGGATCCTCTCGAGGGCGGGGCCGATGCCGTTCTCGTGCTTTCTGATGTTGCGGGCGAAGGCGGCGTTGTCGCTGGAGACCTCGGTGGCGGTCTTGGCCGAGCCGTCCTTGTCCATGCGCAGGTAGTTCTTGCCGAAGCCCACGATGTCTCCCACCTCGGCCCACGCGACGTTCAGGGCGTCGCGCAGGGGCGAGAGGCGGATGTCGGGGGCGAAGGTCTCGAGGGTGGGGCGCGTCCCGTCGCCTGCGAGGCGGATGACCACGTCCTCGGGGGCCCACGGGACGATGCGGGCGGTGGTGCCGTCCTCGCCGGGGGCCACGTCGAACATGTCGTCGGTGGCGAACACCTTGATCTTGGATGCGGAGATCTCGCGCTGGATGGAGTCCCACGCGTTGTCCACGCCCTTGATGGCGTCCAGGNCGTCGGCGAAGACGGACTGGCCCATGAAGGTGCCGTCCTCGCGGGTGTTGTCGATGGCGGGCTTGAGTATGCAGAAGGTGGGCCGGTCCGTGCCCGTGTCGAAGTCCTCGATGATGCCCGGGTCGCTCACGCGCCGGTCCTTGGCCCAGAGCTCCGTGCGGACGTGGTAGGTGCCCGTGGCGGGGTCGAGGACGTGCATCTGGAGCTGGTCCACCTTGCGTCCGCCGACGTTGGCCTGGGTGCACAGGGCGCACTCGGTCACCCCGTCGTCGTCCCAGGAGAGCGGCAGGACCATGCGGGCGTCGTAGCGCCGGGCCCTGACGCGCGCCGGGCGGCCGTCGACCACGTCGAACCACAGGGCGAGGGCCCCGGTGCCCGTGGCGAAGGCCCTCTCGACGCACATCTGGGCGATGGGCAGGNAGCGGGTCTCGGCCACCCACGCGGCCAGGGCGTCNGTGGCCGCCGTNNACGCGCCGTCGCNCCCGTCGTCNACGGTGAAGGTGGTGGCGTCGTCGTCCAGGATGGTGGCCGCCCACTCCCGGCAGACCCGCCGGGCCGGATGGAGGCTGGAGATCTCGCNCGTGTACCAGCGCCCCCGCACCACCTGGGACTGGGTGTACCAGCCGGCGGTGGACGTGTACCACTCCCACCACCGGGCCACGTGCTCGGCCATGGAGGTGTCCGGCCTGTAGCTCAGGGCCTTCAGCCGGTTGGTGACGCAGGTCGGTATCGAGTAGGCCACGGCCCCTCCTCCGTGTCGGGTACGCCGCTATCGTGGGCCCCCGGTCGCGCCCCGGTAGGCCGTCCGGGCCCGGCGCACGATGCCCATCACCGCGTAGCGGGTGGCGTCGATGTAGTGGTCGTCGCCGTCCTCGACCTCCTCCAGCCACTCGCCCTGGGGGCTGCGGCAGTGGAGCTTGTGGCGCACCTCTTCGGCGAGGCGCGGGCACCGCTGCGGGTCGATGACCCAGCGGACGCCGGCGAGCCAGCGGTAGGAGGCCGTGCGCATGTTGCCCTTGCCGGCTGCCCTCGCGTCGAGGCCGGCGTCGCGCTGGGCGGCGATCTGCTCGGGGGCCGCGTCGTCGCTCATGACCCGGATGCGGTGCTCCACCGGCTTTCCGCCGGGCCCGTCGGGCCATGTGAGCAGGTGCCGGGCCCTCTCGGCGCTCTCGGGCGGCTGGAGCTTGTTGCCGCCGTCCTCCCGCCACGTCGTGAGCGTGCGGGCCCCCGGGTCCCACTCCGACACCGTCATGGCCCACGGGTCGGGCCACCAGCCGAAGTCCTGGCCGNCCATGGGGCGGTCGAAGGCGGCGCTNTCGGCGTCNGTGACGGCGCGGAACTCCACCCGGTCGAAGACCTCGCCGCCGACTCCCACGGGCTCGCCCAGGTACTCGTGGCGGTAGGCCTCGGGGTCCGCCTCCTTCAGCGCCTCGGCGTCGGCGACGAACNGCTCGCCCAGCCACTCGGGCGGGGCGTCGGTGTAGCAGGAGTCGGCCACGGCCTCGCCCGGCGCCGGGTCCTCCCTCACCCTCGCCACCTCGCGGTTCGCCCACGAGTCCCGGGTGCGGGGCGGGTTGAAGGTGTNGATGCGGCGCACGGGCGCGGGGCTGCGGCTCACGGTCTGGCGGATGGAGCGCACCTCGTCCATGCCGCGCAGCAGGTCCGCCTCCTCCACCCAGAGGTAGCGCCAGTGGCCGCGCCTGAGCTTGATGGACTTCAGCTTCTTGGGCTCGTCCACGCCGCGGANGACCACCGCCTGGCCCGTCTCGACGTTGTTGATGCGCAGGGTGGAGCCCGTGGGGCGCCACAGGCCCGCCACCCCGAGCACGTCGAAGGCCCAGAGCATCTGGGCCATGGACGCGTCCCTGATGTTGACCCGGCGGCTCTGGACCACGAGCGCGTTGGCGTCGGGGTCGGCCATGAGGGCCGAGGCGATCTCGAGGGATGCGTACGAGGACTTGAGGCTGCCTCGGCCGCCCGGGAGCCACGCGTCGGTGACCNCGCCGGCGTGGATGCGGCGGTGGAGGTCCACGAAGTCGCGCCCGATGAGCAGGGAGAGGTCGGCGGCCCACGGGCGGCCCTGCGCCCCGTCGCCGGCGTCCTCGTCGAAGGCGNNGGCCAGCTCCGACACGTAGCNGGCAGCCTGGGCGTTCCCCTTGGCGGCGGCGTTGACCTGCCCGGCGAGCATGACGGCGCCCGTGGTCACGTCCGACGCCGCCACCCCCGGGGCCACCGCCAGCACCTGCGCCGCGAGCCGGTCGGGGGCGGGGGAGTCGAGCATGTCGCGGGCCAGCTCGCGCATGGTGCGNCTGGCCNGCCGCGCCTCGCCGGACCGGCGGCCGCCGGCGGCGCCCCTGCTCCGGGCCTCCTCCGTCGTGCGCACCGGGCGCAGGTTGTCCCTCGGGTCACTCTTCCTCGTAGCCATGGCCCCATCATCCCGGCTGTGTCACGGCATGGGAGAGGGGCCCCGCAGGGCCCCTGCCTAGTCCTCTCGCACCGCCGTCCGGCCCGTGAGCCGCTCCCACCGCTCGAGGATCACGTCGCAGTAGCGAGGGTCGAGCTCCATGGCCCAGCACGTGCGTCCCAGCTGCTCCGCGGCGACGAGGGTCGTCCCGGAGCCGCAGAACGGGTCCAGCACCGTCTGGCCGGGCTCGGTGCTGTTGGCCATGAGGTAGGCCATGAGGCGCACCGGCTTCATGGTCGGGTGCTGCTCGGATCTGGCCGGCTTCTCACACCTGGCGACCGTGGTCGCTACCTTGTCCGACCACACCTCCTCCAGCGCGGCCCTGAGCTCGGCCTTGGTCATGTGCTCGATGTCCGGCGCCCCGTCCTCGATGACGGTCGACTCGCGCCGGGAGTCGCGGAAGTGGTGGGCGGCGCCGTCCTTCCATCCGTAGAGGCACGGCTCGTGGCGCCACTGGTAGTCCTGGCGCCCGAGCGTGAAGGTCCCCTTGACCCACACCACGACCTGGCGGACGCGCATCTCTGCCCTGGCGCACGCCTCGAGGAAGTCGCCCCTCATGCTGTCGGCGTGCCAGACATAGAAGGCGGCCCCCGGCGCCGTGACGCCCATGGCCGCCTTGAAGGCCGACGCGAGGAAGGCCCTGAAGCCCTCGTCGTCGCCGTGCCAGTCGTCGTTGGCGATCAGGGCGCCGTCGCCCCNCATGCGGCGCACGGCCCGCTCGGCCTCGCCGTCGTGGGAGCCCACCGCCACGTTGTAGGGCGGGTCGGTCAGCAGGAGGTCGGCGACACCCCCCCCCGCGAGGCGGGCCGTGTCGGCGGGGTCCGTGGCGTCGCCGCACAGGAGCCGGTGGCGCCCTAGGAGCCACACCTCGCCGCGCTTGACCCGGGTCGGCGCGTCCTCCACCTCCGGTGCCGCGTCCTCGGCCACGGACTCCAGCGGGTCGCCGTCCACCGCCGCGTCCGACTCGTCGAACCCGAAGCGGCCCATGTCGAAGCCCGCGAGCCCGTCGAGCTCGAGGGCGAGCAGGCCCGCGTCCCACTCCGCGAGCTCGGCGGTGCGGTTGTCGGCGAGCCTGTAGGCCGCCACCTGCTCTGCCGTGAGGTCGTCGGCCACCACCACCGGCACCGTCTCCATGCCGAGGTGCCTCGCCGCCTTGAGCCGGGTGTGGCCGCAGACCACCGTCATGTCGGCGTCCACCACGATGGGCTGGCGCCACCCGAACTCCCTGAGGCTCTCGGCCACCGCCGGCACCGCCGCCTCGTTGTCCCTGGGGTTGCCCTCGTAGGGCACCACGTCCCCGATGGGCACCTCCCTCACCCGCATGGTCATGCCTGCCCCTTCCCTTGGTTCGCCCTTGCTTCCTCGGCCCTCTCCAGCTGCCTGCGCGCCGCGTTGAGGCGCTTCCTGTCCTCGGCCCTGCGGNGCACCTCGTCGGCGTAGCAGCNCTGNCAGAGCNCGAGCCGGCCCGCGGACCGGCTCTCCACGTACACCGGGCGCGCCCCGCACACCGCGCAGAGCGGCGCCCGCGGCGCGTCCCTGTGGCGGCCGTGGCGCTCCCGGATGCGCCTGACCGCCTTGGCCGTGCGCCCCGGCAGCATCGCCGCGAGCTCCGCCGCGGTCA
>NZ_CAJMXC010000081.1:0-9068 GCF_905219715.1 Olsenella sp. CU969 | reverse complement strand
CGCCCACCGCGACACCCTCCTCTCGGTGGAGGCGGCCCTCAACCGCATCCAGCTCGTCCTCGACGGCGAGGCGCCCGCCCACGACCGGGCCTGCGACGAGGCGGGCTTCGGCGCCCTCAGGGCCTGGGCGCTCCAGGCCGCCGACGTCCTCGACGGCCACACGCGCCCCAACCCCATGGCCACCTTCCACGGCGTCGAGTTCGCCCGCGGCGGCGAGTGGGACGTCCGCAGCCGCATGGCCAGGGCCTGCGAGCGCCTCCGGCTCCCGTTCCGCCTGGAGTACCGCTACGATGTGGACCTGCCGTCGGGCTGCGTCTCGGTGGAGTTCGCCCTGCCCAAGGCCCAGTGGTTCCCCGCGGAGCGCATGGGCGACGGGGGCCTGGAGGACTGCCGGGCCCTCCAAGGCACCTTCGTGGCCCTCTACGGCCTCAGGCTCTCCGCGCTGCTGGCCGCCTGTGCCTTCGGCTCCTCGGTGGCCGTCACCNGCTGCCTGGTGTGCGCCTTCGACGGCGGCCTGGGCGGCGAGGCGGTCATGGGGTGCGACTTCAACCGGCTCGGGTTCTCCCGCACGGGCATCGAGGCCCTGGAAGACGACGCATCCCGGCCCGTGGACGACCCCGCGGCCCTCGCCCGCAGCCTGGGCGCGAAGGCCACGATGGAGCTCTCCGACGGCACCCTCCGGCCCGTGGAGCCCCTGAGGGTCCCCGGCCTCGGACGCAACCGGGGCNACCTCTGGCGCGACCGACGCCCCCTCTCGGAGCCCCTCTCCTCCCTCGTCATGGCCGAAACCGGCGCCGACTTGGACGTCTACCACGACGACTTCCCCGCCGAGCTCGAGGAGGTGCGCTCCATCTGCTCCGAGGAGGCCGAGACCCCCGTCATGGCCATCATGCGCCTCGAGGAGCTCTGCGACCGCATCCTGGGCGCCCTCGAGGACCGGGGAGGCCTGGAGGGCAGGTCACCCCTGTGGTCCAACAGCTCCCCGGTACGCATGCTCATGGCCCACGCCCCCGCCGGCGGCACCCGCCAGACCGGGGCGGAAGGGGCCCGCGACCCCCTGGGCATCANCGGCGACCACGACCCCCAGCCCGGCAGGCCCTCCCGCTTCTACCAGCTGCCCGACGCCTTCTTCGAGGCCAAGGACGCCATATCGCGGCGTTACTCGGACCTCGGAGACTTCGCCCAGGCCATGGCCGTGGCCGACCAATGCGTGGCCCTGGCCCCCACCTCGGTCCCTCCCCGGATGCGCCGCGCCGTGCTCCTCGGCNACCACGGCGACTTCACCCAGGCCGAGGCGGAGCTCAAGGTGCTGCTCACCATGCTCGTCGACACCGACGACACCGGCTTCTGCCTCTACCGCCTGGCCTTCGCCTACTGGCAGCAGGGAAAGCCCGACCTGGCAGCGGCGGCCTACGTGCTGGCCGCGCGGTGCCCACGCTTTGCCGACCAGGCCCGCCTGGAGCTCTCAGACCTGCTCCGCGAGGAGTCAGTGGAGGAGCCCTCCATGAAGCAGGCCGCCGCGGCCCTGGATGCCGACGGCGCGGAGCTGCCCCTCGACGAGACGCTCCTCGACACCCTGGGCGAGGCGGGCGGCCGTCTAGTGGACGAGGGGTTCCCCATCGCGGCGTGGCGCCCCCTGAAGCTCCTGGCCGACCGGGACAACAACGACGACCTCCACTCCATCGCCCACAGCCTGAGGGACGGCACCCCCAGCGCCTACCTCTGACCCACGGCACCCTTCTCCCTGGCCGTTATCCAAGGGCTTGGAGGGGAATAAAGGCACCTTATTACCGTCCCGGAACCCCGGGACGCGCCCGTGAGCCGGTGCCGAGGAGAAAGGGTCGTCATGGCCGTCAACACCGACAAGGTCAAGGAAAAGAGCAAGGGGTTCATCGCCGAGTTCAAGGAGTTCATCTCCCGCGGATCGGTGGTCGACCTCGCCGTAGGCNTGATCATCGGCGCAGCCTTCACGGCTATCGTGAACTCGCTGGTCAACGACATCGTGATGCCCCTCATCGGCATCATCATCGGCGGCATCGACTTCTCGGGCATCCAGACCCAGGTGGGCGGCGCCACCATCATGTGGGGCAACTTCATCCAGGCCATCATCAACTTCCTGCTCATCGCCCTCGTGGTCTTCCTCATGGTGAAGTGCATCAACACCGCCCACAACGCCATGAGCAAGAAGGCCGAGCAGGAGCTCGAGGAGGAGGTGGCCCCCGAGGACCCCGCCACCGTCCAGGTGAAGCTCCTCGAGGAGATCCGCGACGCCCTCATCGACCGCGAGTAACCAGCGACCACGACCCATCGCACGCGAAGACGGCGCGCCGGCCCGATCGGAGCCGACGCGCCGTCTCTTGCCGGCAGGCCGCCTTTTTGTACCGACGGGCCGGTCTGCCGAGGGGCGAGGGGGCGCCGTCGCGGGCATCGGCGACACCGGAGACCGAGCCATCTCGACTCGAAACAGGGCCGATGGCGGCGCCACCTGACACCGTTCGTCGTTCAGGGAATCATGCCACCCGCGTCCAAACCCATACTCACNGCAGACTCATAGAGAAGATGGCTGGTCACAGGGTCAGGTGGCTCCACACCGTCTTTGACGGCCAGAATGTTGTCGACCACCACGTTGCCCATACGCTCGCTGGACTCGTAGGTGTTGCCGGCAACATGGGGAGTTACCAGCACGTTCTCGTAGTCGTAGTAGGGGCGATGCACGGGCGGCTCCCTATCGAAAACGTCCGTGGCAAACCCCTTCAACCTTCCCTCCAGCAGCGCCTTGTCGAGAGCATCGTGGCGGACGATGCCCGCGCGGGCCGTGTTGATGAGAATGGCCGAGTCCTTCATCAGGCGCAGCTCGCGAGCGCCAATGAGATTGCNGGTGCCGTCGTTGAGGGGCGTGTGAATGGTCACCACGTCCGAGCGCCTGAGCAGGTCGTTNAATGTTGTGTATATAACGCCATAAAGTGTGGGCTCGTTTCTCTGCACGATGTCGTAGCCGAGAATGTCCATGCCAAATCCCATGGCGCGCCGGGCCACGGCACTTCCGATCTGCCCCACGCCCACGATGCCAATGGTCTTGCCGTAAAGGCTCGTACCGGCGATTTTGTCCCATCCCCCACTGCGCGTGGAGATGATCATCTGCGAGATGTGACGCTCCAAGTCGAGAATAAGGCCCATGGTAAAGTCGGCCGTCTCCTCGCGGTTGGTCGCCGGCGCGTAGGTCACTTGAATGTTGCGCGCCCGGGCCTCAGCAAGGTCAACGCCATCAAATCCCACACCGTATCGGGCAATTATGCGCAGTTTTCTCAGGCGCTTGATAACGCTCGCCGGCAGCGGGTCATTGCCCAAGATTNTAGCGCTGGCGTCCCCGGCAANCTCCACCATCTCGCCTTTTGTGAGTGGGCGCCCGTAGGGGTTGAGGCGAACCTCACAACCGGCCTCTTCCAAGCGTCGCACCGGGCCGTCTGCGAATCGCCCGAATGTCACGGCGCTTGAAGCTACGATCCACTTTGACGGACGAGACACGGCTGCTCCCACCATTCCACTGGCTTTACCTGAAGGCATTTTAGAGCAAGCGGGCAGCTCGAGGCCTCCTTGCCCTCGAGCCGCCCGCCGTCAACGCCGCAGCGCATCTGCCGTTGCCTACTCCCAGCTCAGCAGCCGCTGGGGGTTGGCGCGCACCATGGCATCAAAGGCCTTCTCGCCAATGCAGCCCACCAGCTCCCTCTTGAGGCCTGCGAGGATGTAGGCGANTCCCGGCTTTCCCCNGTAGGAGGGCCAGTAGTCCTTCTTACCCATATCGCCGGCCAGGCAGAGCCTGCCGCCCACGCCCAAATCCACAAGCTCCTTGATCATTGCCACACGTTCATGGTCGCGCCCCGCAAGGTCACGTCCCACATGGTCGAGGCTCACGTAGGCTCCGGCCCAGCAGATCTCCGCGATATAGGCGGTATCCAGGGTCAGGTCCACATGGGAGAGGCAGACGTGGGACGGGTCCATGCCCTCGGCCTCGATGAGGGACAGCTGCTCCAAGGCCATGGTGCCCTTGTCGCAGTGGGTAATCATGGGCATGCGATGCCCAACGGCCACGGAAGTGCAGATTCTGATAGCACGGCNCTCGCGCTCGGTGATGGCGTTCAGGCTCGTGCCCACCTTCACCGCGCCCGGCTTGACGTGGTGAGTCCCTATGCCGTCCTCGATCTCATCGGCGATGACCTCGGCAATCTCCGTGTCGGAGAGCCTGTCGAACCAGGAAGGCAGGTGCTCTTCCTTATGAAGCCCGGTCACGCACACGATGTGGCACCCTGCGCGCTTGGCCATGACTCGCAAGGCCTNCGTGTNTCGACCGAAGTTGAGCGGGGACAGCTCCACGATGGTCGACCCTCCCGCGGCCATGAAGTTATCAATCTCTGCCACGCCGCGATCCACGTCGTCCAACGTGTAGGGATAGAAGGCCGGCAGCTCGTTGGGCTTCACGTAGAGATGCTCGTGGATGTAGGTGACGCCGAGATCCGCGGCCTCCACCGGGCCCAAAACCGTGTTGACCATGATCTTTACCACTCAGCGATGGTGCCGTCGTAGTTTTTCCAGGCGGGGTTTCGCCACACGAGCCCCTCAGCAGAGATCTGGCGAATCTTCCCCTCGTCCATGACGAGTCCCAAGCCGGGCTTGTCGGGAATCTGCACATAGCCATCCTCAAACTGGAAGATGTCCTTGTTCTCGATGAAGTCGAGGATGTCAAAGCCCTGGTTGTAGTGAATGCCAAAGCTCTGCTCCTGGATGAACACGTTGGGGGTGCAGGCGTCCACCTGGAGCGTGGCGGCTAGCGCGATGGGCCCGTAGGGGGCGTGGGGCGCAGCGGCCATGTCGTAGGCCTCGGCCATGGCGCAGATCTTACGGGTCTCGAGAATGCCGCCGCACATGGCCACGTCGGGTTGAATGATGTCGATGGCGCCCTGCTGGAACAGCGTCTTGTACTCCCAGCGCGTGTAAAGGCGCTCGCCGGTGGCCAGAGGCACAGCCACCTCGTTGGCGATCTTGTCGAAAACCTCCCAGTTCTCAGGCAGCACGACCTCCTCCAGGAACATGGGGTGGTAGGGCTCCAGCGCCTTGGCGAGCACCTTGGCCATGGGCTTGTGCACGCGGCCGTGGAAGTCGATGCCAACCTNGATATCGTCGCCGCAAAACTCGCGGATGGAGGCTATGCGGTCCACCACCGCCTTCACCTTGTCGTAGGTGTCAACGTAGTGAAGCTCCTCCGTGGCGTTCATCTTCACCGCGCGGAACCCACGGTCGAGGCGGCTTTTGGCCTGCTCGGCAACGTCGGAGGGCCGGTCGCCGCCGATCCAGGAGTAGACACGGATGCGGTCGCGGGCCGCGCCGCCGAGAAGCTCGTAGACGGGCACGCCGAAGGCTTTGCCTTTGATGTCCCACAGCGCCATCTCGATTCCCGAGACGATCGTGCCGTTGATGGGGCCGCCGCGGAAGAAGGAGCGGTGGAGCTCTTGCCAAAGGCGCTCAATCTCAAACGGATTGCGGCCGATGATGCGCTCGGCCAGCTCTTTGGCCCCCTCCACCACGGTGCGGGTCTTGGTGCCGGAGATGAGCTCGCCCCAGCCCGAGACGCCCTCGTCGGTGTTCACTTTGATAAAGATCCAACGGGGTTTGACCTCGAAGAGCTCCACGTCGGTGATTTTCATATCCATCCCCTTTTTCAAAAAGGCCCAGAGGGGACCGCCCCCTGGGCCTGACGGNCAAACCNATTAGCCGAACAGGCCGCCCACGAGGGAGAGCAGGTATCCGATGNGGTGGGTACCGGCNTCCTCGGTGCTGATGATCTCCATGCCGTCGGGAAGGACGAAGCCTCNNGTGAGAGCGAGNTCGGTGTGGACCGGGGCCANAGCGGTGCCGATGAGCAGCACGGCCGCAGTGATGAGCGNNGCCGACAGGATGCCGCGAACGATGTTGCCCTTGGCAAAGGCGCAGGGCCACGCCGCCAGCCACATTGCTTGGTAGGCGATGTCNGNCACGNGGAGGAGCTTATTGCCGGGTAGGAAGGCCGCGAGCACCAGGGTGATGGGCACCATGATGATGCCCACGGTGATGACGGAGTCGTCGGCCACGGTGAGGGCGGCGTCAACGCCCATCGTGAAGTTGGCGTCAGGGAACTTCTTGGACAGGGTGTTCTTGACAGCGTCGGCGAACGGCAGCAAGCCCTGCATGAGGATCTGCATCATCTTGGGGGTGAGGACCATGGTGGCCGAGGTGCTCATGGCAACGATCATGATCTGCTCGACGGAATCGCCGGCGAGGATGCTGATAAGGGCGCCAAAGATAAGACCCATGAACATGGGCTCGCCCACGAAGCCGAAGCGCTCCTGGATGCCCGCAGGGGAAGCGTTGACGTTCTTGAGGCCCGGAACGATGCCCCAGAGCTTGTCGAGGAAAAAGGCGATGGGAGCCCAGCAGACCGAGTTTGAAGTGGGGAAGTTCACGCCTTCAAGCTCGAAGTAGTCCTCCACCACCGGCGTTGTCCAGTCGGCGAGCTTGAACGAGATGANGGCGTCGATAGCNGCGGCGACAAGGGCGATCCACGGGTTGCCGCCGGTGGCGTACCACACGAGGGCACCGGTGAAGATGTAGTGGTTGTACGACCAGAAGTCGACCATAACCGTGCGGGTNTGCTTGATGNGCAGCATCACGACGTTCACGCCGAGGATGACAAAGACCACAGGCGCCGCCATCGGGAACGACCAGGTGGCGGCTGCGCGGGCCGGCCAGCCCACATCCATGATGGACGTCTGAATGCCCCAGTTGGCAACCATGGCCTGAACGCTCCCGGCCACTTGGCCCACAAACCAATTGATAACGATGTTGACGCCTGCGAAGCCCACGCCCACCAAGAGGGCCGACTTCAAAAGCGTATTCATCTTCACGCGGAAGATGAGACCCAACACAAAGATGATGATGGGCATCATNNNCATGGNGCCAAGCGACGCGAACGTCTGCAAGGCGGTGATCACGATCTCCATGGACCAAGCCNCCTACCTGTTTGCGCACCTCGTTTTGGTGTTATTTCTTGAGTTCTTCTGCAATCTTGTCGAGCACTGCCTGCTCTCCGACGCCCGTGATAAAGGCGGTGCCTTTCACGATGGGCACGTCAGTCTCGACGCCTTTGAGCTTTCCGGTGGGAACGATGAGGTCAACCTTGCTGGTAGCGAGGTTGCCGAGCACCTCGGAGAACTTGCATTGGATGAAATTGGGCTCGNGGGCACCGATGGCCTTGGCTACCCCTTTGATNTTCTCCACGNNAACCGTAGAGGTGATCATCGNCGAGGCGCAGCATACGATTACGGTCTTCCTCTCCANGGTCCTTTTTCCTTTCTAGTTAAAAATACTTACCACTTCATCCGGGCCTGAAGCGCTCAAGACCTGCTTGAGAGTGTCTTGGTCTTGAATGATTNCCATTATNTTCTTAAGTGCTTCCAACTGCTTCTCAGCTTTGTCGAACAGGCTCAGGACGACCACAGACACCATCACCTGATCGTCGGGGTCCTCCATGTTCTTCCAGGCCACGGGACTGGCCAGTGTGGCGACCACAAGCTTGGTGTCGCGGGCGTACTGAGGGTCAGTGTGAGGGATGGCTGCACATACCTCGCCCAGGTCAAGGCCCGTGGGGTAATCTTCCTCGCGCTCCAGCAGGCTCTCCTCATAGCCGGAAACAATCGCCTCTTGGCCGGCCAAGTGCTCACAGAGCTGATGGACGACCTCTTCCTGGCTTGCCGCCTCGAGCCCCAGCNGCACGNCNTNAGGAGAAANGCTGAACCTGTCCACGGCTACCACCTCACCTTTTTCTCAAGTTCTGCCANGGAACGGGCGATTCCCGCCCCATTGAGGGATGCGATGTCTTCCGGCTTGAAGCAGCCGGACCCGATGCCCGCATAGGAGGCGCCGGCATCGAAGTAGTCCTGCACGTTCTGGGCGTTGATGCCGCCCACCACCATGAGCGGCAGGGGTCCCAAGGGTGCGGCCAGGTCCTTGAGGTAGGCGGGCCCCAAGCGGCTTGCGGGAAAGACCTTCACGATGTCTGCCCCCATATCAAACATGGTTGCAATCTCCGTGGGGCTGAAGCCCGAGGGCACCGAGATCACGCCGGCCTCCTTGGCCACATCGATAATCTCTTGGGAAAAGCCCACCGGCGAGAGCAGGAAGGAGGAGCCAGCCCCGATGGCTCCGCGGGCATCCTCTGCCGTGCGCACGGTGCCAGCACCGATGCTGAGCGCGTCGCCGAACTCGTCGTTGAGCGTGCGGATGATGTCGAGCGCATCGCCCGTGACGAGAGACACCTCCATGGAGCGGATGCGGCTCTTGGTCATCTGGAGGGCGATGACCCGCGCCGCCTCCAGGGGAACCCGTCTGAGAATCACGGTCACCTTGGAGAACGCCACGTCTTGACCAATCACTCTCTCCTCCTTTGCTGTCTTGCTGTCGTATTTTTTTCTGTTATTGAGATTAGAGCACATGTATTCTACACAGTCAAAAGGGATGGGTGATNTGTGTCTGTTAATTATATTGGTGAGGGAAAATCCCTGCATTATGCCTGCTAATTTGCTCTATACGCATTATTGGCATATTCAGATTCCGTTATGTAGGAACTATGTGCTAACTAGCATGGTAGTTTGTCTATGCATATTTTTTGCTATTTTGCGAGTAACTTTGTAATTTGATTATTCGTGCGGGACCTGCGGGCTTGCACCTCGTGGCCATCTCCTCTCCCTCTCTCCGCCTGAAAGCGTCTGAGGGTATCCTTATTCGCTTTCAGGCGGAGAGAGCGCGGGGAACGTGGCCGGGGGCGTGTCGACCGAGGCAGAAAAACCCGTGCCGGAAGCTGCTCCGACACGGGTTTTGGCGGCCCAAGGGTTCATTTTCCATGCCACAGGCCGCTGCGGCATGGGTCTTCACTCTGTCATCGGCCCGTACCCCATGCCGCAGGCCTCCGCGGCATGGGGCCCTGCGCCTGAAAGCGACTGAGGATGCCCTCAATCGCTTTCAGGCGCCGGGCCCCATGC
>NZ_CAJMXC010000080.1:0-9157 GCF_905219715.1 Olsenella sp. CU969 | reverse complement strand
GCCGTCGAGGGGGCCGACGCCCGGTCGGTCCTCGTCATCGGCGGCGCAGGCTGCGCATGGCCGCGGCATGCCGTGGCCGTGGACGACGCCGTGCAGGTGACCGTGGTGGAGGTGGACCCGGCCGTGGTGGCCATCGCACGCCGGGAGTTCCACTTGGACGACGCCGTGGCCAGGGCCGGATCAACCCCCTCCGGCGAGCCCCGCCTGCGGGTGGTGACCGACGACGGCCTGCGGTTCCTCGCGCGGCGGGCCATGAAAGGCGGCAGGCCTTTCGACGCGGTGATCAACGACGCCTATGCCGGCACCGACGCCCCNGAGGCGTTCCTCTCGCCCGTGGGCCTCTCGCTGGCCAAGGGCGCCATGGCCCCCGGAGGCCTCTACGTGGCGAACGTGGNCTGCTCCCCCACCGACCCGTCGCCGGTGCTCGCAGCGCGGGACGCCCTGCTCGGCACCTTCTCCCACGTGTGGGACGTGCCGTGTCCCGACCCCCTGGCCGAGGAGGAGAACCACCTGCTGGTGGCGAGCGACGCTGACCGGGAGGTGCCGGGCGCCTACCCCCTGTGAGGGGCCGTGTCCCACCAGTCGGACACTTTTGTCCCATCACCCGGGCACTTTTGTCCCAACGGGTGGGCGTCTCGGCCGTCACGCGGACGCCGGCACCCGCGGAACGTTCTGCGGATGCCTTTTCACCCGTAATAGCTTCCGCGGGCGCCCCCCCATGCGTCCAAATGGGACAAAAGTGCCCGACCATTGGGACANAAGTGTCCGAGTGATGGGCCCTACGTGGCGAACGTGGTCTGCTCCCCCACCGACCCGTCGCCGGTGCTCGCAGCGCGGGACGCCCTGCTCGGCACCTTCTCCCACGTGTGGGACGTGCCGTGTCCCGACCCCCTGGCCGAGGAGGAGAACCACCTGCTGGTGGCGAGCGACGCTGACCGGGAGGTGCCGGGCGCCTACCCCCTGTGAGGGGCCGTGTCCCACCAGTCGGACACTTTTGTCCCATCACCCGGGCACTTTTGTCCCAACGGGTGGGCGTCTCGGCCGTCACGCGGACGCCGGCACCCGCGGAACGTTCTGCGGATGCCTTTTCACCCGTAATAGCTTCCGCGGGCGCCCCCCCATGCGTCCAAATGGGACAAAAGTGCCCGACCATTGGGACAAAAGTGTCCGGGTGATGGGCCAGTGGGGCAGGGGCGGGTCAGTCGAAGACCGCCACGTAGCGGGCGTCCTCCTCCCCCACCTTGACGGTCATGACCCGGTCGCGGCTCACGAGGCGCCCCGGCGTCCCGTCGCCGGCGTCCTCGTGCCAGCCGCGGAACCGGTGGCCGGCCACCTCGTAGGCGCGGAGCGGGGCGTGGTCGCCGGCCATGAGGCCGCGGTCTCCCACGGCGTCGCCGCCGTCGGGGCGGGGCGGGTACGGCACGGCGTCCACGGCGAGCGTCGGCGGGAAGTCGCCCCTCTCGGCGAAGCTGGCCCAGGCCTCCTCCACGCGCCCCTGGGGCAGGCGCCCCACGAGGTCGGCCCCGTCGAGGACCAGGGAGTGGCCGGCAGCCAGAGACCCGGCCGAGAAGACCTCCTGGGCGAGCACCGCCCCCTCGGGGTGGCAGACGGCGCAGGTGGCGTCGATGGCGGCGTTGTCCTCTCGGGCGGTGAGGCGCACGAGGTAGCGGCCGTCCACGGGCAGCCACAGGCAGAGGCGGTCGGCGCGGTGGTCGGCATAGACCGCCACGGAGTCGGGGGTGTCGAGGAGGTCGGGGTCCACCTTGTCGCCCACGATCCGGCTCACCACACGGCCGCCCTCGGCCCGGGGCTGCAGGGCCGCCCCCTCAAGGCTCACGGCGCCGTCGTTGAAGGTGTCGGTGGGGTGCGGGTCGTCGAGGCAGACGACGTCCACGTCCAGGGTGCCGTAGAAGGTGATGCGCCGGGTGTCGGCGCGCCAGCCGTCCAGGACGTCCTCGCCGAGGGCGTCGACGGCCTCCAGGCGCGCCAGGTAGTGCTGCTCGTTGTGGGTGATGGGGCTCAGGGGCTTGAGGAACTGGTCCTCCACGAAGTAGCTCAAGGCGTGCCAGTAGGCCCCGGCGGCCAGCCGGGCCAGGGAGGCCGCGGCCTTCACCCGCTCGAGGCCGGCCGTTCCGGCCACCCGGCAAAACGCCTGGAAAAAGTCGCTGAACGGGTGCCAGTGGCACCCGGCGGCATGGGGTAGCGCGTACATCTCGGCCACCGTGGCGGCGCAGCACACCGCCTCGTGCACGAAGGAGTCGGGGCCGGCGATGCCGTGGACGGTGTAGGCTCTGGCGCCGNCGAGGNCGNGGNAGCGCCTGTNGGCGTCGGCCTTGGTGCGCTGGAAGGCCCGGTAGGACGTGGCGATGGAGGGTAGGAAGACGTCGGTGCCGTAGCGNCGGAACCCCCAGTGGGCGGCTGGGATGCGGCCGATGAAGTCCTCCGGGTGGTTGATGTTCCAGATGTTGCCGTAGCGCGGGCCGTGGGCGTCCTCGTCGAAGGTGGTAAGGCTGCAGGCCAAGGTGTAGGTGTAGACGTGGTCGGGCGTCACGGAGAATCCGCGGTCGCCCCAGGTGTCCAGGTCCATGCCCAAGATGTTGGAGATGGGGCCGCCGCGGCTGTGGCCGCAGTTCCAGATGCGGGTGGTCGCGATGTCCAGGCCGTGGTCGCGCAGGTAGCGCTCGAGGTTGCCCAGGCACTCCAGCTCGCTGGCGCGGAAGCCCTCGTGCCAGCGGAGCGAGGCGTAGTCGCCGCCTNCCACGGAGTCCGCGACGTCGGCGTTCGAGAGCCACTCGAGGGTGGGAGATGTCCCGCGCACCACACAGGCCACGAGCTCGAACCCCTCGCCGTCGGGACCGGCGAGCGCCTGGTGGCCGAAGGCGTAGGCCACGAGGTTGACGTCATGGTCGATGTCGGCGTGGTCGTCCCTGTTGCGATGCAGGTAGGAGCTGATGTCGACGTCCTTGAAGCCGTAGGCGGCCATGGTGTCGAGGATATAGGAGAAGCCGTTNGCCTGGCGGTTGCCGTAGGTGGCCGAGGCGAGCCCCATGGACGACGTGGCCAGCAGCGGGTTGTAGCGGTCCGCTGGGAGCGAGAACCACGCCGGGTCGAAGGGCGCCGTGCAGGAGGCGGGGATGTAGCCCTCCTTGGTCTCGTGCTCGATCTTGGGGTCGTCGGTGCCGTAGGAAANCTCGACNCGCCGCNGGGTGGGGCTGGCGAGGAGCTGGTCGTAGGGTATAGCGGGCTGCATGGGGCCTCCCGAGGGATCGGCGGGCGCGGGTCTGTCGGGGTGGTCTCTACCCCGCGGCGCACGCATCCCGGCGCCCCGCCCCATCACCCGGACACTTTTGTCCCAATGGTCGGACACTTTTGTCCCACCTCGCCGGCGGAGCGGGGGCGCCCCGGTCCGCGGCCGCGGCGGAGCCGCCCTACAGGGGTCGCATGCAGCGGGGCCACCCTGTAGGGGCACCCTGCAACGGGGCGTTGCGACAGGGACCCGCTGCGGGGCGGCGGGTCGCGCATCGGGGCGCCTTCGCGTGCCGAAACCCACCCTCCAAGACCCCCTTGCGGCAGGAATGCGCTGGAGGGCGCACGGCAACGCGGGCCCGCGCCAGAGGGGCGTCGCAGGGCGGCCCTGCAGGGCGCCGTTGCGGAGAGACCCCACCACGGCCCACGGGCCCCGCTGCGGACGTGCCCCCCGCTGGGACGCCCCGGCGACACGGTCGCCGCCGGGGGAATCATCAATACCGCAATAAGAGAAGTGACAGATGGGCCAGGCGCCTCTGTCACGCGGCGCACACGAGGGGCGCCGCGCCCCCTCTGCCACATCCGGTAGCATGGGGCGCGGCACGGCGGCGACGGCGAGGAGGGCCCATGACACAGGAGCGACGCTACCCCACCTTCGGAGAGGTGCGCTTCTCCGTGCTGCGGCACTTCGAGGCACGGCGGTTCGCGTACGCCGCCGCGCTGCTCCGCGACGCCGAGCCGCCGGAGCCGTTTGACCTCGACCTCGGCGCCCCCTCCCAGCAGGAGCTGAACACCGGCCCGCAGCCCTGGCTCGAGGCCGCCGACGAGCTCGACCGCGCCATCGCCGAGGCGCGGCTCCCCCACACCGCCGTGCCCCGCACCGACCCCGCCACCGGCGCCCCCATGGAGCTGCCGGCGGCCCTGGTCGGCCTCACCCCCGAGGACGTCTCACGCCTCTCGGGGCCCTTCTCGGCCACGATGTCGCGGCTCAACGCCCACGCCCGCGCGTTCCGCCCCTACGGTCCCTTTTCGGCCGGGGAGGCCGAGGAGCTCCTCTGCCTGTCTGAGTGCTGGGACCGCGAGGGGATCAAGCTCCTGCTGGAGGTGGCCNACTGGTTCCTGACCCACGACCCCACCGGCCTCACCGCGCGGCAGCTGCCCGTCGACGGCCTGGGAAGCAAGTGGCTGGACGACCGGGACCGCCGGCGCTGCGTGCTGCTGCTCACCCATCGGCGCGGCCTCGGCCTCTCGGAGCGGGAGCGCGTGTGGCAGTGGCGGCTGCTGGACCCCGCATGGGCGTCGGACCCGGGGCACCCCCGGTTCGCGTTCGCGCTGTCGGGCGACGCGCCCTGGGAGCCGCCGTACGAGCCGAGGACCGTCGTGGTGAGCGAGAACCGCGACTCCATGGAGGCGTTCCCGCTGTCGGTCNCCGGGGCCGTGTGCCTGTGGGGGCNGGGCGCCACCGCTCCGCGGGCCCTCGACGACCTTCCGTGGCTGGCNGCGGCCGAGCNCGTCTACTACTGGGGCGACATCGACGCCGCGGGCCTGGAGATCGCCGACCGCTTCGTGGCCGCCTGCGAGGCACGGGGCGTGGCCGCGCGGACCCTCGCCATGGACGGCGGCACCTACCGGCGGTTCTCACGCTTTGGCGTGGATGTGGACGAGGGCGCGCGGCGCGCGGCGCGGCTGGACCACCTGAACGGTGCCGACAGGATCCTCTACAAGCGGCTCTGCTCCAAGGANTGCCNGNGCCCNCGCCGCGTGGAGCAGGAGAAGGTCCCCTACGANTGGGTGCTGTCCCAGATGGCCGAGACGNGCGNCCCCGCCGTGCGGCAAGCCGCGGGCGGCGGGACGGCGGGCTCCGGCGAGCCGGACCGACGCGGGGCGACCGGGACCACCGTGACGGTGCACCTCTCCCCCGAGCAGATGGAGCTGGTGTCCGACGCGGCCCGGGCGGCGTCCATGGGCGTGGCGGCCTACGTGCGCGCGATGGCCCTGGAGGCCGCCGACGGGTGGGAGTAGGGCGCCCGGGCAAGCCGTCCCGTCACCCCGTCACCCGTGGATCCTCATCGTGCCAATCGTGTGGATGAAGGCGGGGTCCCCGTGGTCCACGATCTCGCTCGCGCCGCGGTCCAGGGAGGCGACCTCGCCCATCTCGGCCTCGGAGAGCTCGAAGTCGAAGATGTCGATGTTCTCCTCGATGCGCTCGCGGTGCACCGACTTGGGGATGGACACCACGCCGCTGCTCACCTTCTACACCGAGAAGGCCGGGGGGCGGCCGGAGGGCCGCTCGCTCGTGCCCATTGGAGANGCGGGCGCGACGCAGACCCTCTACCTGCTCTGGAGGCATGGCGACCGGTGGGCGCCGATGGCGGAGCGGGGGGCCGCGGCCCACGGCAGGTAGCGGGGCGGCCGCGGCGAGTGGCGGCGCAGACCGGCCGCCTGTCCCTTTGGTCGGACACTTTTGTCCCACTTCGGGAGGGCCGGCCCTTCGCCACTTTGACCGGGCACCCGCAGAAGCCTCCACGGGCGCCTTTCCGCCTGCAGAAGCTTCCACGGGCGGGCCGTCCGGCGATTGGGACAAAAGTGCCCGACCATTGGGACAAAAGTGTCCGGGTGGTGGGACAGGGGCGCGGGGCGAGGGGCCCCTAGTTGAAGCTCTTTGCCCAGTTGACCAGGGAGTCGTGGTAGGTGTTCTCGGCCACGTCGCGGCGCATCTGCTCGGTGACGGGGCCACGCATGGCCATCTGGGCCAGGACCGAGAGCTGCAGCTCCTGCACGGTCATGTCCTCGAAGGGCCTCTCNCGCCCGAGGAGGAAATCCATGGACAGCTCGGGCGTCTCCCGGCCCTCCCCCTCGTCGGCTTCGCGGGCCACAACGGCCTCGCGGGCGCGGTCGAGGAGCTCCTGCTCGGCGGCACGGGCCTCCGCGGCGCGAGCCTCCTCCTCGGCACGGCGCCGCTCGGCCTCCTCCCGCATGCGGCGCTGGGCCTCGCGGGCGGCCTCCGCGGCCGCAGCGGCACCGCCGTCGGCGGCGCCCTCCCCGTCTGATCCGTCCGCGGGGCGCCACACCTNACCCGAGCACGCTTCCATGGGCAGGTCCACCACACCGTCGTGGGCCCTCACCGTGCGCCCGGTGAGCGCACCCGTGTAGGCCGGGCGGCCCAGGGCGTCCACGGTCACCGTGGCGGGGTTGTCGTCGTTGTTCACCGAGACGATGGCGCTGTCGCCGCCCTCCAGTGTGCGGGCAAAGGCGTACTGCCGGTTGGTGAGGGCCAGCTCGCGGTACTCGCCATAGGACAGGGCGGGCGTCTCGCGGCGGATGGCGCCCAGGGCGGTGATGAGGGCGGCCGACGGCGAGTCCCGAAAGTCCGCGAGGTCCAGGGCCGGGCGCAGCATGTCGTCGGCGTAGGGGGTCCGCTTGCCCTCGATGGCGAACTCGCTTCCGTAGTAGACGGACGGCGTGCCGGGCAGCGTGTACATGAGCACGTGGACCGGCTCGAAGTGGCGCTTGTCGTCCAGCTTGGTCCAGATGCGGTCCACGTCGTGGTTGTCCACGAAGTTATAGAGGCGCNGGCCGTCNACGCGGTCGCCGCNCATGTCGTAGTTGCGCTTGACGGTGTGGGCGATCTCGAAGTAGTTGTGGTCGTTGTGGCCGCTGTAGAGGGCNTTGTGGAGGCTGTAGTTGATCACGGCGTGGAGCGTGTCGCCGTTGACCCAGCGGCTGTACTCGCCGTGGATGACCTCGCCCATGAGCCAGAAGTCAGGCTTCACGGCGTTGGCCACCGCGCGCAGGGCGTGCATGNAGTCGAAGTCCANCACGTCGGCGGCGTCCANGCGGATGCCGTCGATGTCGAACTCCGCCACCCACATGCGCACAGCGTCCAGCAGGTAGTCGCGCACGGCGGGGTTNCTCTGGTTGAGCTTGACGNGCAGGNCGTAGCCGCCCCAGGTGCCGTAGGAGAGGCCGTCGCCGTAGGAGTTGTCCCCGCCGAAGTCCACGTTGCAGAACCAGTCGCGGTAGGGGCTGGCCTCGCGGTGCTCGAGCAGGTCGCGGAAGGCGAAGAAGTCGCGGCCCACGTGGTTGAACACGCCGTCGAGCACCACGCGGATGCCGCGGTCGTGGGCGGCGGCCACGAGGTCGCGGAGGTCGTCGTTGGTGCCCAGGCGCGTGTCCACGAGGCGGTAGTCGCAGGTCTCGTAGCCGTGGCCCACGCTCTGGAACAGCGGGCCGATGTAGAGCGCCGTGACGCCGAGGCCGCGCAGGTGGTCGAGCCAGGGGACGAGCCCCGGCAGGCGGTGCTGCGGCTCGCCGTAGGGGTTCTGGCGCGGCGCGCCCAGGAGACCCAGCGGGTAGATGTGGTAGAACACGGCCTCGTCGTACCAGGGCATGGGCGATCCTCTCCACGCGGGTGCTCGTTCCAGAGGCCCGANTCTAGCCAACGGCGGCCGAATGTTCAACTTNGTTTCAGTCTGTGAACCGTTTGCCGGGCCCGCGGGGTGCGTACCCGTTCCGGGGGCGGAGGGCGGCGGCGCCCGCCGTGGCGGACATCAGACCTCGCGGCGCGCTGCCCGGCCGGCGAAGAGGATTCGCCGGCACTCGGCGTAGGTCACGGCGTAGTAGAGGGCCATGAACACCACGACGCCGGCCACGGTGGCCCCCGCCATGGCGCCGAACCCGCCGGCGCCCACGCCCATGGCCAGCAGCGCGATGAGGGTGAGGCCCACGGCGTCGTGGAGCAGCGCGCCCGCGAGCGGCACCCCGAAGTACACGGCCAGCTGAGAGCGGAGCGAGCGGCCCATCATGGCGTAGTCGGCGCCGAGGTCCGCCAGCACCCGGTAGCGGATGGCGCTGTCGGCAGCCTCGGAGAGCTGCTGCAGCGCCAGGACCGCCATGGCCGACAGCAGGAAGGCGATGCCATAGAACAGTCCGATGAAGCCGATGGGCGCCCATGTGAACGGGTCGGATATGCCGGCTCCTGGCGCCACGCCGTCCCTGATGCCCACCGAGAAGGCCAGGCCCGCGACCACCATGCACACGCCGCAGGCCAGCAGCACGCACACCATGGCCATGGCCATGGCCGAGCTGGACGCCTTGGCCTCCACCTGGCGCACCGTGAAGCACGTGAGGCCGGAGAGGTAGCGGCGGGGGTGCCTCCGCAGNNACGCGGGGACGCAGTGGGCCAGCGAGCGGAACAGCAGGTACGTGCCCGCAAGGGCAACGAGGCCGAAGGGGAGCAGCATCGCGAGGAACATGCCGGGCTGGAGCAGGACCGTCGCCCACACCGCCGCCACGAGCACGGCGCCGCCGACCAGCTGGAGCCGCTGGGCCCACGGGCGCCCCTCGCCCAGGAGCCGCTCCGGTCGCNNGNCGGNCGAGANCAGGGCGGCGGGGGTGCTCCTCGACACCANCCGTCCCGACGAGACGCAGGCCACGGCCACGAGCGCCGCGAAGCAGCCCAGGGTCCAGAGGAACGAGCCCGTGGAGAACACGAGGGCCGGCGCCCAGGCCACGCCGAAGACGTAGGCCTCGAGCAGCATGAAGTAGGGCGAGAACACCACGCCCGCGGCGACGCCCGCGGCAAAGGAGGCCGCGCCCACGAGGAACCCCTCGTAGCGCAGGATCCTCGACACATGGGGGCCGTCCATGCCCAGGATGGCGTAGAGGGCGAACTCCCGCTTGCGGCGCCTGAGGATGAATCGGAACCCGTAGCTCACCAGGAAGGCGAAGACGATGACGACGAACACCGAGAACGCGCTCATCACCGTGTTGAGCTGCTGGGATCCCAGGGTGGCGCGCTGGCGCTCGGTGAGGGCCATGGCGGCGAGGTAGTCGCCGGATGCGGAGAACGAGTAGAGCAGGCAGGCCGCGAAGGCGAGGGTGGCGAAGAACACCGAGTAGTCCTTGAGGC
>NZ_CAJMXC010000079.1:0-9194 GCF_905219715.1 Olsenella sp. CU969 | reverse complement strand
AGACACCGGTCAAGGGGCAGGCCGTGGGGGAGGGTGGCTTCACCGGCGACACCCTCGACGTGGGTTCCGGTGACGTGGTGACCTACCGCATGACGGTGACCAACGACGGCGAGGGCCCGGCCCGCGACGTGGTGGTGACCGACGAGGTGCCCGAGGGCCTGACCCTCGTGGAGGGCTCCGCTTCCGACGGTGCCTCCGTCGCGGGCGGCGTCGTCCGTTGGGAGCTGGGAGTTCTGGCGGCGGGGGAATCCCGTACCGTGAGCTTCCAGGTGACGGTGCCCGAGGTGTCCGAGCCCACCGCGTGGCGCAACGTGGCCACGGTGGTGCGTACCGACGACGAGGGCGACCCCACCGACCCCGACCCGTCGAACGAGGTCGTGGTGAAGACCCCGGTGGACGGGGAGGACCCGGTGCTGCCGGGTCCGGGCACGGGCGACCCGGTCGACCCCGACGGCCCGGCCGGCGGTGACGGCGGGACCGGCGTCGCGCAGCTCGTCCCGGTCCTCGGCGACCCCGCGTTCGTGGCGCCCCTGGCCCTTGTGACGGTGGGCCTGCTCGTCCTGCTGTTCTGCTGGATACTGCTCCCCAGGCGCGNCTAGGGGCCGGGCACCGCACCGGTCCGCCCCTCCAGGTCTTTAGAAAAGCGCGCCCCGGCCATGGCGGTCGGGGCGCGCTTTTACGTGACGGGGTGCCNGGCGGGCCCGGTGTCCGTCGGGTCTAGCGGGCCTGTGGGGCCTCGGCGTCGTAGGCGGCCACGAGCCGGGCCAGGTGGGCGCCGTCGGGCTCGTAGGACACGTCCTCGTTGCCGATACGCATCTCGGTCTCTGCTCCCTTGCCCAGGGCGCACACCACCGTGCGGCCGCCGTGCTCGGCCACGTGGGCGCGGGCGTGGGCGAAGGCGAGCTCGCAGGCGGCCTCGCGGTCGGGTTCCTCCGCATGGGGGGTGCCCGGGGCCAGGTTGGCGGCGATCTTGTGGCAGAGCTCGGCCGGGTCCTCGGGGCCGGGGTCGTCCGATGTGAGGACCACGTAGTCGGCGCGGCGCGAGCCGATGGCCGGCAGGTCCCGGTAGCGGTCGAGGGCCTTGCCGCCGGAGACGCCGAAGAACGCCACCTTGTAGGCGCCGGGGAAGAACTCGTCCACGGTATCGAAGAACCGCCGGTAGGAGATGTCGTTGTGGGCGTAGTCCACNATGGTGACGATGGAGCCGTCGGCCGTGGGGCGCACCTCCATGCGCCCGGGCACGTGGGCGTCGGCCAGGGCGTCGAGGGCGGCCGGGTCCTCCACGCCCACGGCCCGGGCGCAGGCCACGGCCGCCAGGGCGTCCTCCACGTTGTGCTCGCCAAGGAGGCTCAGGTAGACGTCGCGGGTCCATTTGGGGGTGCGNCAGGTGAAGTCNATGCCGTGGGCGGCGGGCGCCACGGCGGTGGCGCAGACGTCTGCCGCGGGGTCGTCCAGGGAGAAGGTGGTCACCTCGGCGCCGCGGGCCCGGGCGGCCGCGAGAGCCTCGTCGGCGTGGTCGCCGGAGAGGTTGACGACGCAGCGGTCGGCCAGCTCGAAGATGCNCAGCTTGGCGGACAGGTAGTCCTCGAAGCTGGGATGCTCCACGGGAGAGACGTGGTCGTTGCCGATGTTGNGGAAGCACGCCACCGAGAGCGAGAGGCCCAGCACGCGGTCGTACTTGAGGGCCTGGCTGGAGACCTCCATGACCACGCGCCTGAGGCCGGAGCGGCGGGCGTTGGCCAGGTGGCGCCAGAGGTCGGGCGGCTCCGGGGTGGTGTTGGCGCTCTCAAAGGTGCCCGTGCCGTCAAAGATGGCGTGGGTGCCAAAGATGGCGCAGGGCTCGGGCCCCGCGGCGTCGAGGAGCATCTGCAGCAGGTAGGCCGTGGTGGACTTGCCTTTGGTGCCGGTGATGCCCACGATCTGCAGGTCGCGGTCGGGGCTTCCCCAGGCGGCCTTGGAGACCCATGCCATGGCGGGGCGGATGTCGGCGCAGAGGATGCGGGGCACGTCCGGGGCCACGGCGGCGAACCCCGGGGCCGCGTCCGGCGTGCAGAGGTAGGCCGCGGCCCCTGCCTCGAGGGCGGCCGAGAGGAACTCCGGCCTGAAGGCCGCCCCCTTGCAGACGAAGATGTTTCCGGGGGTCACCTGGCGCGAGTCACAGGCGGCACCGGCCACGGCCACGGAGGGGTCGCCCTCCAGGGCGGCGTCGAGGCGGTGCTGGTCGAGGAGGGAGGCGAGCTCTCCCAGGGTGATGGTGTCCATGGGTCCAAGTATGGCAGGGGCGCGCGCGGGTGCGGCCCGTTTGCTGGCCGCCACCACGGGGTGCCCACAGCGGCCGTTGCCCCCGCTTGGGGATGCTGTGGGTGGGGCGGGGCCCCGGTCCCGCGCGGCGTGGAAATTGTTCCAACCGACACAATCGAGCTGAGAGCTAAGTGTTTTTAATCGTTCACACCACGATAACGACCGTTTGGCATCCATCTATATATTTCAGACTGAAATGAGAGGACGAGACCATATCATAAGAATATCCGATGCATTGGTAAATATATAGGAATCAAAGACGGCACGGCATTGATTTGTCGTGTCGTCGCGCTTTACGGGGGTGCACCATGGGCCGTTGGCCGTCGCTTGTCTGTTTGAAGGCTGTCCTATCGATGCGGGTTCTCTGGGGCGCCCTCCTGTTCCTGGCGCTCTTTCTCTTTTCTGCGTTCATCCAGAACTACCCGGCAACCGAGATGGGGCTCTCCTATGACATCCAAGGCGTTGCCGAGCCAACCGAGTTCNAGATAGTGGNCTCTCACGANGGNGNGGACCCANANCNGCTGG
Organism: Olsenella sp. CU969; assembly: GCF_905219715.1. Lineage (NCBI taxonomy): Bacteria > Bacillati > Actinomycetota > Coriobacteriia > Coriobacteriales > Atopobiaceae > Olsenella > Olsenella sp. CU969. Next base: position 6,368 of record NZ_CAJMXC010000079.1, on the reverse strand, counting down.
ATGCCTACCGTCGGCGGGAGGCGTTGCGCCAGGAGGCAGTTATGGCGGCGGATGCAGACGCCCAAATCGATGCGCTGGCTGCCCTCCGTCTTTTTGATGCGCGCACGTTGCTGCCGGTGTGGCCCGGGGCGACGGNGTCGGNTNATGCGCAGAGGAGCCTCTGGGCCTCCTCCTATGAGGCGCTCGNGGGTCTTGAGGACCGTCAGGTGACCTCGCAGGTCCGGGAGGTGCCGGCCTCTCTCTACNTTGTGTNCCAGGCAACATGGCTGCCCGCCGTGTATTGGGCCCTCCCGGGGGCGGTGGCCGTCTTTGCCGTAGGGAGGCTTGCGGACAAGGGGCGTCTCCTTTCCCAGCAGCCGATGCCTCCGTTGGGCACGTTCCTGCGCTCGCTGTTCCTGGCCTTCGTGGTGGCCCTGTTGCTGACGGTTGCGGCGGTTGTGCCGATCGCCCTGACGCTTACCGTGCTGAACGGGTGGGGAGACCCGGCATACCCGGTCTTCTCCATTGTGGATGGGCACGTCGACCGCCTGACGGTGGGGNCGGCGCTCGTCCGTTTGGCGGTGCTCTGGTGCGCGTTGACCGCCTTTGTGGTGGCGCTCGGCTCGCTGGCCCGGGCCTTGGGCGCCAACGCCCTGGTCTGTGCCGTCGTGTGCGTCGTGCCGGCNCNNTGCTCGCAGGTGCCCCTCGACNGCGAGTCGCCGGTCACCCGGTGGGTCCCGCTTGCCTATATGGAGCCGATGGCCCACATCGCCCTCTTTGACTTCTTCAGCCTGGCTCCCGGAGGACAGGAGCTGCTCAAGCTTCCCGGCAGCACGTGGGACCAGGGTGTGATGGCCTTCTTGCTGTGGTCGTTCGTACTCGATGTCCTGGGGGTCGGGGCCGTGGCGGTACGGCAGGCCGTGAGGGGCCGCCGCGCCNGNCGCATGGGGAGGCGCATGGCGGCAGAAAGGGCTGGTGCTCCATGCTGACCTGTGAAGACCTCACGCTCTCGTTTGGGAGCCGCCCCGTCCTCGGCGACGCCTCCCTATCCTTGCGGGAGGGCCAGGTCCTGGGCCTCGTGGCGCCCAACGGAAGCGGGAAAACGACACTGCTCAAAGCCCTGGCCGGAGCCCCTCTGGGGTCGGCGAGGGGCGCGGTGCAGGCTGACGGGGTGCCGGGCTGCCGGACNGGCGATTATCAGGAGCTGGTGTTCTATGCGCCGGGTGACGGCTCGTTGCTCTACGGGGACCTGAACGCCCGCGACCATTTCGACCTGCTCGTGTCCCACTGGGGTATCGAGGATTCACCGGCGGAGCTCATGGAGCGGTGGGGGGTCGCCGGATTGGGCCGCAAACCGGTGTTTCGCTACTCCCAGGGCATGAGGCAGCAGTTGGTTCTCGGCCTCGCGTTCTCGTCGCCCGCCAAGTACCTTCTGCTGGACGAGCCCCTCAACGCCCTCGACCCCACGTGGAGCAGGCGTGCGCTCGGGTGGGTCAGGGCGGCGGCGGACGGGGGGCGCGGGGTCCTCATGAGCTCCCATCTGCTGGACACGATCGACGCCGTGTGCGACGGGATGGTCTTCATCAAGGGGCACGAGCTCGTGGAGGTTTCCTCCGGCCAAGGTGCCAGGGAGGCCTATGACCGCCTCTATGGGGCGGTTTGACCGAGCCGCCATCACGGGGTGCCCACAGCGGCCATGTATACTCAGGGGCCGCGACGCCCGGCTGTGCCGGTGCCGCGCAGGGGGCGATTGGCGCAGCGGTAGCGCAGGTGCTTTACACGCACAAGGCCGGGGGTTCGAACCCCTCATCGCCCACCAGGGATTCCGCGGGCCGGCCTCAGGGCCGGCCCTTTCGTGTACGGAGGAGAGCCATGGGAGACACGCGCCGCATCGGTGTGTTCGACTCGGGCCTCGGCGGCCTCACGGTGGCGCGCGCCATCGCCACGGAGCTCCCGAGCGAGTCCATCCGGTACTTCGGCGACACCGAGCGCTGCCCCTACGGCGAGCGTCCCCAGGACGAGGTGCGCGGCTTCGTGGCCCAGCNGGCCCGCTNGTTCGACGCCCGCGANGTCAAGCTCCTCGTGGTGGCCTGCAACACCGCCACGGCCGCCGGCCTCTCCGTGGCCCAGCGCATGCTCGACATCCCGGTGCTGGGCGTCATCGTGCCCGGCGCCCGGGCCGTGGTCCAGGCCACCCATACCCGGCGCGTAGGCGTGCTCGCCACCAAGGGCACCTGCGACTCCGGCCAGTACCGCCGCGCCATCCACGCCCTGGACGCCGGCGTGCAGGTGTGGCAGGCGCCGAGCCCGCGCTCCGTGGAGATCGTGGGGCGGGCCGTGGCGTCGCCCCATGCCATGGGGCGGGACTGGATGGGCGACAAGGACTACCTCGACACCGAGGAGGCCCTGGCCGTGGCCGCCGAGGACCTCGCGCCCCTTATGGGCCACGGCATCGACGCCGTCATCCTCGGCTGCACGCACTTTCCCCNGCTCAAGCAGGTCTACCAGCGGGTGCTGGGGCCCGGCGTCACCATCGTGAGCTCGGCCGAGGAGACCGCCCGGGAGGTGCGCCAGTACCTCGGGCGGGCGGGGGAGCTCGCCCCCGAGGGCCACCAGGCCAAGTACCACTTCGCCACCACCTNGCCCGAGCTCGCGCAGTTCTGCGTGGCGGGTGAGTACGTCTTCGGCNGCAAGCTGGAGGCCGTGGAGCNCGTGGACGTGGCCGACCTCGAGGCCCTAGCGTCCGAAGGCTGGCCGCTGTAGGCCGTGGCGGGGTGTCCCACCACCCGGACACTTTTGTCCCAATGTTCGGGCACCTTTTCCCAGCCTCGCTTCGGCCGTCGAATCGCCGNCACTTTGGTCGGCCNCCGGTCACGCGGTCGATGGAGGGCCCGGACNTGCCGAAGGCCCCTCCGCCATGTCCGGGCTACACAATCCGCGAGACAAGCGAAGTGGCAGGTGCGCCAGGCCCCCACNGTCATGCGCCACGGTGGCGCGATTCCTCGGCAAAGACGCCACGGTGGCACGGGGCGGCGAGCGCACAGCCGGGCCTGTGAGGGCGAGGGGCCCGACCAAAGTGACGGGCTACGGGGCGGTCGCAGGCACTGCACCCGCAGAACGTTCTACGGGCGTTTGGCTACCCGTAGAAGCTTCCATGGGTGCCCTCGAACCGTCCCGGCACCCATGGAACGTTCTACGGGTGGTTTTTGCCTCCAGCGACACCCGTAGAAGGTTCTGCGGGTGCTCCTCTTGCCGCGCATGACAGGATGGCCAAGAAGACGGCCCGCCCGCCGAGGTGAAACTGAGACAAAAGTGCCCGACCATTGGGACAGAAGTGTCCGGGTGGCGGGACGACCGCTGGGACGGAGGCCGTGGACCCCTGGTGGCGAAGGCCCCGCGGTCCCCGTGCTAGCATGCTGGTCGAAAACCCCGCACAACCCGATCGGAGGACCATGACCCTCGACGCTCCCCGCCACGACGGCCGCGCACCCGGCGACCTTCGCCCCGTCACCCTCACCCGCAACGTCATGAAGAACGCCCTCGGCAGCTGCATGGCCGAGTTCGGCGACACCCGGGTGCTCTGCGCCGCCACCATCGAGGACGGTGTGCCCGGGTGGCGCAAGGCGAGCCGCAAGGGGTGGGTNACCGCCGAGTACGCCATGCTNCCGGCATCCACCTCCACCCGCAGCCGCCGGGAGACCCGCAGCCGCAAGGGCCGCTCCATGGAGATAGAGCGCCTCNTNGGCCGGAGCNTGCGGGCCGTGGTGAACATGCAGGCCTTGGGCGAGGTCACCGTCACCGTTGACTGCGACGTCATCCAGGCCGACGGGGGCACCCGCACCGCCTCGGTCACCGGCGCCTGGGTGGCCCTCCACGACGCCCTCGCCGAGTGGGTGCGGGCCGGCCGCNTCCCCCGCCTGCCCCTCACCGGCCAGGTGNCCGCNGTGTCCATGGGCGTCGTGGACGGCCGCTGCCTCCTCGACCTCGACTACTCCGAGGACAGCCGCGCCGAGGTGGACATGAACCTCGTGGGCTGTGCCGACGGCACATTGGTGGAGGTCCAGGGCACCGGGGAGCGCATCGCCTTCGACCGCGCCCAGCTCGACGCCCTCCTCGACCTGGGGCAGGGGGCCGTGGCCCNNCTCTGCGACCGCCAGACCGAGGTCACGGGGTTCCGGAAGTAGGGCTNGCNCGGCNTGACGGGCATGCAGGCGCGCCACCGTGGTGCGATATCCCCCGCAGGCGCACCACCGTGGTGCGAGAATCGCCCTGTGATGCAGAAAAGCGCNCCACCGTGGTGCAAGGTCCCCGCGGACGCACCACCGTGGCGCCCTCAAGGAGGGAGGACCTGTGGTCCAAGAGGAGAGGACCGTGGTGGTGGCCACGGGCAACGCGCACAAGGTGGCCGAGATCGAGGCCATCCTGGCCCCGGTCATGGCCGGCACGCGCTTCGTGGCCGTGGGCGAGCTCGACCTGCCCGACTGGGAGGACCCGGAGGAGGACGGCGACACGTTCCTCGCCAACGCCCTGATCAAGGCCCGGGCGGCCGCCGAGGCCACGGGCCTTCCCGCCGTGGCCGACGACTCCGGCCTCGTGGTGGACGCCTTGGGCGGCGAGCCCGGGATCTTCTCGGCGCGCTGGGCCGGCGTCCACGGCGACGACGCCGCCAACAACGCCAAGCTCGAGGCCTCCATGGCGGACGTGCCCGACGGCGCCCGGACGGCCCGCTTCCACTCGGCCGTGGCCCTTGTGGAGCCCGACGGCTCCTGGCTGGCCGGCGAGGGCGACTGCGAGGGTTCCATCGGGCGGGCGCAGGTGGGGGAGAACGGCTTCGGCTACGACCCGCTGNTCCTGCCCGACGAGACCCCGGGCCGCACCATGGCCCAGCTCACGGCCGATGAGAAGAACCGCATCTCGCACCGGTTCCACNCCCTGGAGNCCTTGGCGGCCGCCCTGGCCCACGGCCGCGACTAACATCACGAATCAAAACGAATCTGGTATGTGTAGTCCACGTNGGNCGGCCATGTNGTCCCGCNNNGTCCNGTGTGCCGGGGGCATGATGGTAGACGTGCGACACTGGGACGGATTGTAGAGAGGCCGCAAGGCCAAGGGAAAGGAGAGCGCGGCGATGAAACTCATCCGCGTGAAGGACTACGACGACATGAGCCGCAAGGTGGCCAACATCATCTCGGCCCAGGTCATCCTCAAGCCCAACTCGGTGCTCGGCCTCGCCACCGGCACCACCCCCATCGGTGCCTACAAGCAGCTCATCGACTGGTATCACAAGGGCGACGTGGACTTCGCCGAGGTCTCCNCCTACNACCTCGACGAGTACCGCGGCCTCACGGGCGACGACCCCCAGAGCTACCGCTACTTCATGAACACCCAGTTCTTCGACCACGTCGACATCGACAAGGCCAACACCCACGTGCCCGACGGCTCCAACCCCGACATCGAGGAGGCCTGCTCCTCCTACGACAAGATGGTCAAGGACGCCGNCTNTGTGGACCTCCAGCTCCTGGGCATCGNCCGCAACGGCCACATCGGCTTNAACGNGCCGGCGGACGCCTTCTCCAAGGGCACCCAGTGCGTGGACCTCACCGAGTCCACCATCGAGGCCAACTCCCGCCTCTTCNACGACCCTGAGGACGTCCCGCGCCAGGCCGACACCATGGGCGTGCAGACCATCATGAACGCCCGCATGATCGTGGTGGCCGCCACCGGCGANGACAAGGCCCAGGCCGTCCACGACATGGTCTTCGGCGCCGTGACGCCCCAGTGCCCCGCCTCCATTCTGCAGCTGCACACCAACTGCGTGGTGGTGGCCGACGACGCGGCCCTGTCGCTCTGTCCCGGCCAGTAAGGGCGGCGAGACAAACGACGTNCCCCATGGGGCGCCCCGCGGCTTTTGGCCGCGGGGCGCCCTTTTTCTTGGGGCCGGCCGGGCGCCGTCTCCCGGCCTCTACAGACAAAGGAAACCGTTTACAGTCTTTTTTTAACCGTTCGCATGACGACGCCGGCCACCCCCCCCTTTTTTTTCGACCCCGGTGCCTACAATAAAAATCAATCAAAACAGGAAGGAGTCGGCATGGTCGGCGCAGTCGGCGGTTCCGTTGCCAGGTCCCCGTGGTTTCCTCCCGTAGCCGAGGCGGCGTCCGGCGTCCTCCTGCTCTGCGCCGGGCGTGCCCTCGCCCCGTGGGCCTTCGCGGGGGTAGCAGGCGCCGGCGGCGAGGTGGGTGCGATCCATGCCGCGGTCTCTCCGGGCAATATCTCCACGGGCGTCGTGCTCGGGCTTCTCGTGCTGCTCGTCCTCGTGCCCGGGGCGGGCCTACTGACCGGTTTTGGCGGGGCGGGGTGCGTCCGGTGCGCGGCGGGCGGCCGTCTCTGCG
>NZ_CAJMXC010000078.1:0-9248 GCF_905219715.1 Olsenella sp. CU969 | reverse complement strand
TTCCTCGGCGCCGAGTACCACGCCACCCCCGTGGACGACTCCCTCGTGGCCAACGGCTGTCGCGTGTTCGGCGAGGTCAAGCATTCCATCCTGTCCACGGACGCCTACGTGGGCCCGCGCGCCCATGTGGTCGACTCCATCCTNCTGCCCGGCGCCAAGGTCATGGCCGGCGCCTACGTGGTGAACGCCATCCTGGGCGAGGGCGCCGTCGTGGAGGAGAACGTCAAGTTCGGCAGTGTCGACAAGGTCAAGGACACCGCCGTCGTCGGTGACAACGTCGTCGTTGGAAAGGGGGAGGAGTAACCGTGGATCGCTGCATCGGACTCATCACCGCCAATTATTCCGTCAAGAACCCGAGTGCCCTCACCGAGTCGCGCCCCCCTGCGGCGCTCCCGGTGGCCGGCCGCTACCGCATGGTCGACTTCGCCCTGTCCAACATGGTGAATGCCGGCATGCGCACCGTGGGCCTCATCCTGCCCTACAACTACCGCGCCCTCATGGACCACGTCGAGAGCGGCAAGGACTGGTCCCTCGACCGCAAGCACGGCGGCCTGTTCAACCTGCCCGGCTCCGCCTTCGGCAGTTCCCGCTCCGGCGCGCGCTTCCTCATCCGCGACCTTATCGACAACCGCATGTTCCTCGAGAAGGAGACCCGTCCCTACGTGGTCCTCTCGGCCGCCAACATCATCCTCAACATGGACTACACCGAGCTCATCGACGAGCACGTGANGNCCGGCGCCGACATCANCGTGGTGACCAAGCNCGCCTCCGAGGAGAACGTCTCCCTCACCGGCTTCCACACCGAGAACGGCCGCGTGACCGGCGTACATCAGGGCGTCCAGTTCGGCGACACCGCCTTCATGGACACCTTCATCGTCTCCATCGACATCCTCAANCAGCTTCTCGGCTGGTACGAAGCCGTGGACTACCTCGACCTCTTCGAGGCCCTCATCGGCGACCTCGACCGCGTCAACGTCCGGACCTTCACCTTCGACGGCCCGGCCATGGCGGTCTTCTCGGCCAAGTGCTTCTACAAGANCTCGATGAAGCTCNTNGACCCCGAGNTCGACGACGAGATCNTCGGCGACGAGCGCCCCATCTACACCAAGGCCCACGACAACCCGCCCGCGAAGTACGAGCCGGGCTCCAAGGTGTCCAACGCCTTGGTGGCCGGCGGCTCCCGCATCGCCGGCTGCGTGGAGAACTCCATCCTCGGCCGCAGCGTCATCGTCGAGGCCGGCGCGACCGTCCGCAACTCCATCATCATGCAGTCCTGCACCGTCGAGAGCGGCGCCCGCGTGGAGAACGCCATCATCGACCGTGACAACGTGGTGCCCGCCCGCACCGNGCTCCGCGGCACCACCGACGACGTCCTCATCAAGGGGAAGGGAACCCTCTAGTGTCCGCCAAGGTCCGCAGGAAGCTCCGCATCGTCTTCGCCTCGGCCGAGGTCGCCCCGTTNACCAAGACGGGCGGCCTGGGCGACGTGGCCGGCTCGCTGCCCAAGGCCCTCGCGGCCGCGGGCTGCCGCGTCGCGGTCANGACGCNCAAGTACGGCTCTATCAAGCAGGAGTACGTCGACCGGATGGAGCACGTCTGCGACTTCTACCTCAACATGGGGTGGCGCAGCGNGTACTGCGGCCTCGATCGCATCGTGTCCGACGGCGTGGAGTTCTACTTCATCGACAACGAGCACTTCTTCAAGCGCGACGGCGGCCTCTACGGCTATTTCGACGACGGCGAGCGCTTCGCGTTCTTCTCCAAGGCCATCACGGAGAGCCTGCAGTACCTGCCCGACTTCCGGGCCGACGTCCTGCACTGCAACGACTGGCAGACCGCCCTCGCACCGGTCTTCCTGCGCGAGTACTACCAGGGACTGCCGCTCTACGACAACGTGCGCACCGTGTTCTCCGTGCACAACGCCAAGTTCCAGGGTCAGTACGGCGACTCCGTGCTCGACACCGCCGGCCTGCTCTCGGCTCCCAAGGCCGTCGGTCAGATGTACTGCGGCCCCAAGACGGTGAACTACATGCAGGGCGCGCTCATCTACTCCGACCTGCTGTCCACCGTGAGCCCCACCTACGCCCAGGAGCTCAAGACCCCGTTCTTCGGCGAGGGTCTCGACGGCATCTTCCGCCAGCGCGAGGGCGCGCTCCACGGCATCNTCAACGGCATCGACGTGGACTCCCTGAACCCGGCTNNCGACCCGGCCGTGCCGTCCAACTACTCGATCGACGATATGTCGGGCAAGGCCGCCTGCAAGGAGGCCCTCCAGCGCGAGCTCGGGCTGGAGGTCAACGCCGAGCGCCCGCTCGTGGCCATGGTGACCCGCCTCACCAAGCAGAAGGGCCTCGACCTCGTGCAGTACGGCCTCGAGCGCCTGCTGGGCCGCTCGGTGCAGGTGGCCGTGCTGGGCACGGGGGACCGTGCCTACNAGGACTNCCTGCGCTACTTCGACTGGAAGTACAGGGGGTCCATGAGAGCCGTCATCGACTTCGACCTGGGCCTGTCCCAGCGCATGTACGCCGGCGCCGACNTGTTCCTCATGCCGTCGCTGTTCGAGCCCTGCGGCCTGNCGCAGCTCATCTCCATGCGCTACGGAACCTTGCCCATCGTCCGCGAGACCGGCGGCCTCAAGGACACCGTCACCCCGTACAACCGTTACACCGGCGAGGGCACGGGCTTCTCGTTCGCCAACTTCAACGGCGAGGAGATGTGCGACTGCGTGCTCAACGCCTGCGAGGTATTCTGGACCGACAAGCAGGCCTGGTCCTCGCTCCAGCGGCAGGCCATGGGCCAGGACTTCTCCTGGACCGTCGCGGCCAACCGCTACATCGACCTGTACTCGACGCTCCACCCCGAGGTGATCTCGCCCGACCGCGGCTAGGCGGGCGGCACCCCGAGAACGAGAGGAAAACCATGAGAGCCCTTCACAACAGCAGGGGCTCCCGGTACAGAGACCCATACGGCGCCGCCCCCCAGGGCGGCGCCGTCACGTTGACCGTGGACGTGTGGGACGACCCGGGAACCCAGGCATCCATCCGCACGTGGGTCGACGGCGTCGGTGAGACCTTCCTGCCCATGGAGCTCGTCGACACCGCCGACGACGGCCGCCTCACCTTCACCGGTGAGGTCCCGTGCGAGGAGCTCGGCATCGTCTGGTACGCCTTCCTCCTCGAGGGCTCCGACGGCACCGTGCGCTACTACGGCGCCCGCGAGGGCNGCACCGGCGGTGTGGGGCAGATGTACGATCACATGCCCCCGTCGTTCCAGATCACCGTGTACAGGCCCCGCGAGGTGACGCCCGACTGGTACAAGGGCGGCATGNTCTACCAGATCTTCCCCGAGCGCTACAAGCGCGGGGNCGACTGGCGCGAGCGCACGGAGGCGGCCCTCTCCCAGGAGCGTGTGGGCGGCGTGCCCCGCTCCCTGGTGGAGGACTGGGACGAGCCGCCCGCGTACAAGCGCGACGACTCGGGCCGCGTGGCCGAGTGGGAGTTCTACGGCGGCACGCTCGAGGGCATCCGCGAGGAGCTGGGCCGCATCCGCGACATGGGGTTCACGGCCATCTACCTGAACCCCATCTTCGAGGCGCAGTCCAACCACCGCTACGACACGGGCGACTACCTGGCCGTGGACCCCATGCTGGGCGACGAGGCCGGGTTCCGCCGCCTGTGCGCCGAGGCCGCCGAGATGGGCGTCTCGGTGATCCTCGACGGCGTGTTCAACCACACGGGCGTGGACTCCGNCTACTTCAACAAGTTCGGCAACTACGACTCCGTGGGGGCCTGGCAGTCGCCCGACTCGCCCTACCGCCCCTGGTACCTCATGCAGGAGGACGGCACCTACACCTGCTGGTGGGGCGTGGACGACCTGCCCGACACCGACAAGGCCAACCCCGAGTGGCAGGACTTCGTCTACGGCCCCGACGGCGTGGTGGCCCACTGGCTGCGCGCCGGCGCCCGCGGCTGGCGCCTGGACGTGGCCGACGAGCTCAACGACGCCTTCATCGCCGGCATCAAGGCCGCCGAGGACCGCGTGCTGCCCGACGCCCTGCTCCTGGGCGAGGTGTGGGAGGACGCCTCCAACAAGCTGGCCTACGGCGAGGTACGCAAGTACCTCTGCGGCACCGAGCTCGACAGCGCCATGAACTACCCGTTCAGGGAGGCCCTGCTCCACTACGTCTGCGGCACCTGGCCCGCGGAGGAGATGGCGGAGCGCATGGCGTCGCTCAAGGAGAACTACCCGCCCGACGCCTTCTACGCCACCCTCAACCTGCTGGGCAGCCACGACCGCACGCGCCTGCTCACCATCCTTGGCGGCGCGCCCGACAAGGACTCCCTCACNGACGACCAGCGCCGCGGGTACCGCCTCTCCGAGGGGCAGCGCGGACTCGCCAAGGGGCGCCTGTGGCTGGCCACCCTCGTGCAGATGTGCTCGCCGGGCGTGCCCTGCGTGTACTACGGCGACGAGGCCGGCCTCGAGGGCTACACCGACCCGTACAACCGTGGCACCTATCCCTGGGGCCACGAGGACGNNGACTGCGGCGCCATCTACAAGNACGCGATGNACCTGCGCCNGCAGTTCCCCATGCTGGTGAACGGCGGGTTCGAGCCGTTCTCCGTGGGTTCCGACGTCTACGGCTTCTGGCGCACGCCGGCGGCCGGCGACGACGAGGCCGGGGAGCGCATCTGCGTGCTCGTGAACCGCTCGCTCTCCGACGTCCACGAGGTGCGGCTGCCCATGGTGGCCGAGCTCTGCGACGACCTGGTGAGCGGGCGCGTGCCCGAGCGCGACGGCGACGAGGTCGTGGTGACCCTGGGCCAGCTGGGGAGCGCCCTGCTCTACTTCCACGGGCCGAGCCCCCTGGCCAAGCCCTTCGAGCGGGGCCTGGGCGTCATGTGCCACATCACCTCCCTGCCCCGCGAGGAGGGGCCGGGCACCCTGGGCCCCGAGGCCTACGACTTCGTGGACTGGCTCGAGCGCTGCCACCAAGGCTACTGGCAGGTGCTGCCGGTGAACCCCACCGACTCCTTCGGCAGCCCCTNCGCGGGGCTCTCCGCCTTCGCGGGCAACACGGNGCTGGTGGACGGGTGCGGCAGGACACTCGAGGGNCTCTGGGAGGCCTGGGAGGCCAAGGGCGTGGCCGGGCTGCCGGCGGGCCTCGCCGGGCGCGGCCGCGTGNACGAGCGCGTGTTCACAGAGGCGCGCCTCTCGGCCTTCTCGGAGGCCAACGCCGACTGGCTCGACCCCTACTGCGCCTTCATGGCCGTGCGCGACGCCGTGGCCGCCGGCGAGGTGGCCGTGGATGCGGANGACGGCGTACCGCTTGAGTCTGTGGCCTGGCAGGACTGGCCGGCCCGCTACCGGGAGTACTCGCCGGCGCTGCTCGACGACCCGGTGCTGGCGGGGCGCGTGGGCTTCCACCGGTTCTGCCAGTGGGTGTTCCAGGAGCAGTGGGACGGCCTCAAGGCCTACGCCAACGANTGCGGCGTGTCGCTCATCGGCGACATGCCCATGTACGTGAGCGAGGACTCCGCCGACACCTGGGCCAACCGCGAGGTCTTCAACCTGGGCGAGGACGGCCGCANGGACGAGTCGGCCGGCGTGCCGCCCGACGCCTTCGCGCCGGAGGGGCAGCTGTGGGGCAACCCCACCTACGACTGGGACCGCCTGGCCGACGACGGTTACGGCTGGTGGGTCGAGCGCCTGCGCAGGGCCTTCGAACTCTACGACTACGTGCGCCTGGACCACTTCGTGGGCTTTGAGAACTACTACTCGGTGCCTGCCGGCAAGAAGGCCACCGAGGGCCGCTGGCTGCCGGGTCCGGGTAAGGCGCTCTTCGAGCGGGCGGCCGAGGTCTTTGGCCCGCTGCCCGTGATCGCCGAGGACCTGGGCACCATCACGCCGGCTATCCGCGGCCTCGTGGCCCAGTGCGGCTTCCCCGGCATGGACGTGCTGGAGTTCGCCGATGCCGACCTCAGGGGCGGCTACACCCCGACCCCGGGCNAGGTGGCCTACACGAGCACCCACGACACCGACACCCTGCTGGGCTTCGTGCGCTCCGCCTACGGGATCGCCGACGACAACGAGGCGCTCACCGTCGCCGAGAGGATCATGGCCGATGCGCTCCGGAGCGACACGCGCGTGGTCATGATGCCGCTGCAGGACGTCATGGGCCTGGGCACCGAGGCCCGCATGAACGTCCCGGGCCAGGCNGAGGGCAACTGGCGGNGGCAGGCCGACGCCGAGGGCCTGGCATCGGCCGAGCCGCTGCTGCGCCTGCTGACGGAGGAGAGCGGCAGGTCCCCGCGCTAGGCAGGACGTGACAGAGGTGCCTGGCCCATCTGTCACTTCGTATGTTTTTTTCTTGATTTCAACGGGCGCCCTGCATGGGTTGCCCGTGTTCGCCAAGGCCCCTCGGTCCAAGGGGGCCTTGGCGAACTGCCTTTTGCGTCCATGGGGCCGTCGATGTGGGCGGCCGTGCATGAAACCGCGTGAGGCTGGGACAGAAGTGCCCGGGTGTTGGGACAAAAGTGCCCGACCATTGGGACAGAAGTGCCCGGGTGGCGTCGGGGAATAAACCCCATGCACCAGCCCCGTGACCGGGCGTAGCGCCAGCGCCCGCCCCGCCCCAAGGAGAGACCCGTGGCCTTCCGGACCGCCTACACGCCCCTGTACCGCGATGCCGACGAGAGCGGCCGGGTCGGCACGCTCGGGCTCCTCGCCATGCTCCAGGAGTCGGTGCTCGGCCACGCCGCCGCCTTGGGCCTCGACCACGACGACCTCGTGCGCACCCGCGGCATCGGCTGGATGTTCGCCCGCTACCGGCTGGCCGTGGCCCGCAAGGCCGCCGTGCGCGTGCCGGTCACCCTCACCACCTGGATCTACGCGGCGCCGGGTGCGCGCTTCCTCAACAACGAGGTCCTCGTCGAGCAGGACGGCGCCCTCGTGGCGGCGGGCCGCGTGGAGAGCTGCTTCTACGACGTGCGCGCCCGCGCGGTGGCCACGCCGGAGGCCGTGGGCCTTGCGCCGTCGGCCCTGGAGCGCGACCTCGGCACGGCGCCGGTGGGGCCGTGGCGCGACCTCCCGGCCGACCCCGCACCCCTCGATCGCGTGCGCACCCACACCGTGGGCTTCACCGACCTCGACTCGTTCCGGCACATGACCAACCTGCGCTACCCGGGCCTCGTGGTGGACGCGTTCCCGTCGGCCGTCTACGACCGTCTCGAGGTCCGCGACATGGAGGTCCACTTCCTGCGCCAGTGCTTCGAGGGCGACCGCCTGGACGTCCTGCGCGCCGACGGCGTGGACGCCTCCCGCCTGCCCGCACTGGCGGACGCCGGGCTCCCGCCCTCCGTCGGTCCCGCGCCCCGCCCGGAGCCGCCGTCCTCGTCCTCCGTGCTCGTGTGCCGTGACGGTCAGGTGGTGGCAGCGGCCCTCGTGGCCATGGGCGCGCCGGCAGGGTCCGTCGGCGGGTACAACCCACTCGTCAGCCAGTGAGAGGAGAGGCCATGCCTGTGATCCGCACCTACACCTCCGAGCCCGTCTCCGAGAGCCAGCGCGACACCCTGAAGTCGTTCTACGGCACCNNCATCGCCAAGGTCCCGGGCAANAGCGAGCCCTGGCTCATGTGNGTCTTCGACGACGACCTGCCCATCTACATGGGCGGTTCCGCCGACGAGCCCGCTGCCTACGTGACCGTGGACGTCTTTTCCCGCGCCGCCGTGGACCCGGCGGTCTGGGGGTCCATGACCGGGCCCATCTGCGACGAGCTCCGCGACGNCCTGNGCNNCGACCCGGCGCGCGTCTACGTGCGGTACGGCTCCACTCCCGACTTCGGCTGGAACGGTTCCAACTTCTGACAGATGGAAGGGATGGTCCCTGTGGAGAAGCTGCCTCCCGCAGAGAAGGTCTACGAGGCCTGGACGGCCGTCGAGGACGGCCATGCGCGCCTGGGCGACGACGGCGCCACCTGCACCGTGGTGTCGAGCGACGGCGCCAGGCGCTACACGGTGCGCCGCGAGACGGGCGCCGACGGCCGCGAGGTCTACCGCAGCAACGACAACGCCACGTACTGGCAGGGCTACGCTGGCTACCCGGTNATCGCCATGCTCATGCTGGAGGGCAGGGTGCCGCTGGACCTCACCGTTGCCGGCNGGTTCGCCGGCGTGGACTGNCATGCCGTCAACGCCGCCCACAAGGGCGACNACGCGGCGGCTGTGGCGGCGGTGGAGGCGGGGCGCGGCCTCAAGAAGGGGCGCGTGACCCACGCGCGGCAGGATGCCGAGAAGGCCCTGGACGTCCTGGCGGCCCTGGACATCGAGGTGGGTCGCAACGGCGTCAAGGTGGAGAGGCTGGGTTAGGCCAGGGTCGTCGTTCTGCCGTTGAGCATGGCCACCCTCCGGCCGTGGCGCCCTCCGGTCGACGCCGGCGCTTANGCGACACNCCCGCTTTGCACTAGGCTGGTTGCGCGGCCGCCGTCAGGCCATCCGCCACCTTTGCGGCGGGCCCGCGGGGCGTCTCGGGCGCTCGGGCACTCGGGCACCTCCGCCTCTCACCAGAAGGACAACTCCATATGGGCAACACCGCTCCCGTCGTCAGGGCGATCTACGGCGACTGCGTGATCAAGCGCGTGGGTCGCGCCGAGGGCCGTTACGAGACCTGGGTCTTCAAGACCTGCATGCTCACGGGCATGCTCCTGCTCATGGCCCCCTGAGGCCACGTGGTCCACGGCGCGCTCCCCGCCGACGCCTTTGCCCGGGCGGCGCCCGCCTACGGCGTCGGCNGGGTCGCCGCCATGGCGGTGTGCCTGGTCGTGGGCGACCCCATCGTGGCGCTCGTGGCCTCTAAACTCGTGAGCNGCCTCTCNGGCGACCGCTCCCGCTCCGCGGCCATGGCCCTCACGAACATCCTGGTGACGGCCACGGTCATGAGCCTGTACGGCGTGGTCGTGGGCGGCGCCGACGACGTCCTCGGCGCTNGGGTCCCCACGCTGCCCGCCATCTGGGCCTTCGCTTTCTGCCCCAACCTCTTCATCGTGGGCACGGTGGCCACGTGGGTCACCCTCAGGGTGGCCCGCGCCAAGGCATAGGGGCCGCCCCGCCGGGAGGGATCACCCGTGGGGCCCGCACCGCCGCGGCGTTGNGGGCCCCACCCTTACACCTCCGTCACCGCGATGTAAGCCCGGGCGATGGCAGCGGCGTCCCGGGCGGCGCACCATGGGAGTCGCCGGCTGTCCCCTTGCC
>NZ_CAJMXC010000077.1:0-9302 GCF_905219715.1 Olsenella sp. CU969 | reverse complement strand
GGGGTGCCCGTGGGCCCGGTGGTCCCCGGCAGCCCCTTCGACGAGGCCGAGCTCCCCGACGATCCCGACGACCCGGATGCTCCGCCCGTGAGGGAGCCCATCCAACCCGGTGACCGCGTCGTGATCTTCGGCGACGACCCCGACCCGGTGACCCCCGAGGACATCGCCAAGGAGCTCGAGGAGCAGATCCGCAAGAAGCTCGAGGAGGACCCCGAGGCCACCGAGGTCAAGATCCCGGTGACCGTGGAGCGCCCCGGCCCCGACGGCACCCCGGAGCGCGTCGAGGTGGTGGTGACCGTGCCCATCACCCCCGACATGCGTCCCGAGCCCGAGGACCGCGACGACCACGATCTGGTCCCGGTGCCCTCCGACGTCGACCCCCGTCCCGACGGCGACATCGTCAGCACCAAGAAGGCCGTCAACGTGACGCCGGGCCACGACCGGCGCCCCAACAAGTCCGTGGCCCTGGTGGGCGACACCATCCGCTACACCGTGACCGTCTCCAACACCCTTCCCGGCGGCGCCTGGTACAACGTCGTCGTGCGCGACGCGCTGCCGGTGGGCCTCGCCTACGTGCCGGGGTCGGCGCGGGTCACCCTGGCCGACGGCACCGAGCTCACGGAGTTCTCCAGCGACTTCGACCCCGCCACCAGGGTGCTGGGCTTCTGCCTCGGCGACCTCGTGAGCGTCTCGTCCGCGTCGGTGACCTTCGACTGCACCGTCACCCCCGACGCCCTCACCGTGGACGTGGAGGGCAACGTGGCCACCCCCTTCGGAACCGAGCCCTCCGCCACCGTCACCCCCGACCCCGAGAACCCCGACGGCCCGCCCTCCGTGGGGCCCGAGCCCGAGACCCCGGGTCCGTGGAACCCCGAGGACCACGACAAGACCTGGGAGGACGCGGAGAAGGAGACCGAGGAGCAGGTCCGCGACGGGCTGCCCGTGCCCGACGACGAGGAGGTGAAGGTTGCCCCCACGGACCCCTCGTTCATCGACGACGTGGTCCACGAGGTGGTCCCCGGCGACCCCGACCACAGCCGCTTCTCCTGCACCAAGACCGCTGAGAACCTCTCCGGTCGCGAGGCCGGCACCGTCCTGGTGGGCGACACCATCCGCTACACCGTGGCCTTCACCAACGGCGACGAGCCNTGGACCCGCTGGTACGACGTGACCCTCTACGACAAGATGCCCGCCGGCGTCACCCCGGTGTCCGGCANCTTCAGGCTGGTGCCCCCCGACGGCGTNGAGATGTCCTGCCCCGACTCCGTCTACAACCCCGTCTCCGGGGATGTGTCGGTGGCCGTGGGCGCCATCGACGGCGGCCAGACCGTCACCCTCGTCTTCGACGCCCTCGTGGAGGAGGCGGCCGTGGGCACCGACATCGCCAACACCGCCTCGGCCCTGGGCACCGACCCGTCCGGTGCCACCGAGGGCGTGATTCGCGACGGCGGGTCGGCCCCCATCGGCGACCGGCGCGAGGTCGGCGGCCTCCTCGGCATCTACGGCAGCCTCGACGCCTCCACGGCGGCCTCCTCCGAGGTGGCCTACCCGGACGGCGTGCGCCCCGAGGTGTCTCGGCCGGCCCCCGGCGCCACGCTGCCCCAGACCGGGAGCCCCATCAGGGCCACCCTTTCCCAGCGCCTGAGGGCGATCGTTCCGGTGACCGGCGACCAGGCGGCCACCTACGGCTGGGCGCTCCTGGCGGCCCTCGCCTGCGCCGGGGCCGTGACGGTGGTGGAGGGGCGGCGCCGCGGGCGCTGAGACCCCCGTTTCCCCGCGCGTTCCCTGACGGCCCCCGGCGCCCTTCGGCACCGGGGGCCGTCCCCGTTCGCGGCCGTGGTAGAATCAATCACATGGAAACAGATAAGTTTTTGGAGACAATCCGGGAGTCCCTCGCGGCCTCCCGTCCCGGCGGCGCCCCGGCCGGTGCGGGCCCCGACCTTCCGGGCCCCTGCGAGGCCGGCCTTTTCCGGGCGCCCGGCAGGCCGCCCCTCGAGGTGCCCTGGCCCGAGGACCTCGTGGCCCAGGAGACCGGCCCCCGGGAGTCGGAGGCGGCCGCCGCGGCCCGGGCAGACCTCGAACGCCTCCGCGAGGGGTTCTCCCGCCGGGCGGGGCAGGGGGACACGGCCCGCATCGCCCTGCTCGAGGCCCGCTGCCACGAGCTCGAGGCCAAGGTGGCGTCGCTGTCCGAGGCCCTCGCCCGCACCACGGCGGCCGCCACGTCCCAGGCTCGGGAGGCCGTGGCCCGGGCCCTCGACCGGGAACGCCGCGAGGGGGCCCGAAGGGAGCGGGAGGCCCTGGAGAGGGGCCGCGGCCAGGGGCGCTCCCTGGCGTCCGAGCGTCTCGGCGCCGCCGAGGCCGACGCCCGGTCGGCCCGCAGGGAGGCCCGGGCGGCCACGGCCCGCATAGACGACCTCGTCGCCGAGCTCGCCGCCGTGCGCGACGCGGGCCGCCAGCTGGAGCAGGAGCGCGCCTCCCGCGCCCGGGCCGAGCGGGACCNCGCCNGGGAGGTCTCCCGCCTCGAGAACGAGGTGCGGCGCCTGGGGGCGGAGCTCGCCCAGCTCCGGGNCCGGGAGCCCGAGATCGACCTCGGGCCCGTCAGCGGCCCCCTCGACGCCATCCGCACCATCCCGCACTCCCTCGTGGAGGAGGTGAGGCTCTTCTCGGGCCTCCAGGACCGGGTGGAGTTCCTGCCGTCGGCCCTCGAGGCCGCCGCCAACTACCACGGGGGCGACCTCGACCGTTACTGGGAGGCCCTCATCGCCATGCACGACGTCATGTNGTCCCTCAANTTCCAGGAGGCCGACGTCCAGATCAGCCGCGACTTCCGCGACCGCACGGGCTTCCAGTACGCGGCCAACGAGAGCCGCGAGACCCTGGAGATCGAGAGCTGCCGCCGGGCGCGCACCTTNCGCTACCAGGGGCNCGACCGCCTTATGACCAACCACGTCAAGGTGGGCAACTCCGGCAACTACGCCGACGGGGCCCTGCGCATCTACTTCCTGTTCGACGAGGAGCGCCGCAAGCTCGTGGTGGGCCACGTGGGCAGGCACCTGCCCACCAAGAGCTTCATGCGCAGCACGTAGGCACCGTCCGCCAAGGAAGTCGAGGTTGTACCCTCGGGACGGTACAACTTCGTCAAAATCGGCTGATAAACCGTGTGGCCGCGGTGAATGGCCCGATGCCGGCTTGGTCCGGCGCNGTTCAGGACCATAATCAAGGCATATGGGCAGGCGTCACNGGCGCCTNGAAGGGTCACGACCAACGGAGGTTCGACCATGCTCGTCAATTCCAAGCAGATGCTCGACAACGCCGTCGCCGGCCACTACGCCGTCGGCGCCTTCAACACCAACGACCTCGAGTGGTGCCACGCCATCATGCTGGCGGNNGANGAGACCCAGTCGCCCCTCATCATCCAGTGCTCCATGGGCGCCGGCAAGTACCAGACCGGCTACAAGACCGTCTCCGCCCTCGTGCACGCCATGTACGACGCCCTGAACCTCACCGTGCCCGTCTCCCTGCACCTCGACCACGGCTCCTACGACGCCTGCCTCGAGTGCATCGACGCCGGCTTCACCTCCGTCATGTACGACGGCTCCCACGAGGAGAACTTCGACGTCAACATGAAGAACACCGCGGAGCTCGTGCGCATCTGCCACTCCAAGGGCATCTCCATCGAGGCCGAGGTTGGCTCCATCGGCGGCACCGAGGACGGCATCACCGGCACCGGCGAGTGCGCCGACCCGGCCGAGTGCAAGGCCATCGCCGACCTCGGCGTCGACATGCTGGCCGCCGGCATCGGAAACATCCACGGCCTCTACCCCGAGAACTGGACCGGCCTGCAGTTCGACGTCCTGAAGGCCATCAAGGCCGAGGTGGGCGACCTGCCCCTCGTCCTCCACGGTGGCACCGGCATCCCCGCCGACCAGATCGCCAAGGCCATCGACCTCGGCGTGGCCAAGATCAACGTCAACACCGAGCTCCAGGTCGTCTGGGCCGACGCCGTGGCCAAATACGTCCGCGACGGCGGCGTGGAGAAGGAGAAGGGCTTCGACCCCCGCAAGATGCTCAAGCCCGGCACCGCCGCCATCCAGGCCAAGACCGAGGAGAAGATCCGCGAGTTCGNCTCTGCCGNCAAGGGCTGGAACTAGCGCCCCCCTCGGCACCCTGCCGTCTTGTCGGGCCGACCCTCGGGTCGGCCCTTTTTTTGTGGGCTTCCATCAAGGTGAAAAGAGGGGACCTCTGCGTTGCCCGCGGTTNCNGCAAAGCCACTTTTCAATTATGAAGCGTGCCGTNCCCCTGGAGCCCCGTCGCGGCCGGTTGATACAATGGCTCGAACGGGCAACGGCGCGTGCCGCCNTCTCCCGGCAGCCATGCACCCTTCCTAGAGAGGCGTTATGAATCTCAAGACCAAGGTTTGCGGTCTCGTGGGCGCGGCCCTCGTGGCCGGCACCGTGGGNTTCTTCGTGTCGTCCCCGGCCCTGGCCGACACCGCCGGCGACCTCCAGGCCAAGCTCGAGGCCGCCCAGTCCCGTCTCGACTCCCTCTACGACCAGGCAGGCCAGATCTCCGAGCAGCTCAACGGCACCAAGGTGAACCTCGCCAACACCGAGGCCCAGATCGAGGAGTCAAACCAGAAGATTGCCAGCACCGAGGCCGACATCAAGGCCAAGGANGCCGAGCTCGTGGAGCGCCGTGCCAGGCTCGGCGACTCCGTGGCCCAGGACTACAAGACCGGTGGCGTCAACTTCCTGTCGATCGTCCTCAACTCNGGCAGCTTCGACGACTTCGTCTCGCGCGTGTACTACGCCGACAAGATCAGCTCGCAGCAGGCCGGCGACATCNAGGCCACCAAGGACCTCCAGGCCTCCCTCGAGAACCAGAAGGTGAGCCTCGAGGCCNCNAAGACCCAGCTNGAGCAGCAGAAACAGGACCAGACCGACCTCCTCGGCCAGCAGCAGGCCCAGCAGGACCAGCTCTCCGCCTCCGTCTCCGAGGCCGAGAGCTACGTCAACGGCCTCGACGCCGACGTGAAGGCCAAGCTCGCCGAGGAGGAGCAGGCCCGCGCCGCCGAGCAGTCCCAGGCCGCCAGCGAGGGCCAGGCCCAGGTGGCGGCCACCGTCAACGACGCCCTCGACAACGCCGGCACCTCCAACGGCGGCGGCACCTCCAATGGGGGAGGCACCTCCAACAACGGGGGCAACAACGGCGGCTCCAACGGGGGAGGCACCTCCAAGCCCTCGGGCAGCTCCTCGGCCCGCCAGGCCGTACTCGACGCCGCCTACTCCATGATCGGCAGCCGCTACGTCTACGGTGCCTGCGACCCCGCGGGCCGCGCCTTCGACTGCTCCGGTTTCACGATGTACTGCTTCTCCAAGGCGGGCATCAGCCTCGACCACTACTCCGAGAGCCAGGCGGCCCGTACGGCCAAGAAGCCCGTGAGCCAGCTGCTTCCCGGCGACCTCGTGTGGCATCCCGGCCACGTGGGCATCTATGCCGGCAACGGCATGATCATCGATGCCGGCAACGAGCGCGTGGGAGTCTCCCTGCGCCCGCTCTACGGCGGCACGGGCCAGTGGAGGGGTGGCTGGCCCGCGTAAGGGCGTAAGGGGCTTGCAAGTCCCGCAGGAACGACCCATCGGCACCCCGCAGGCCCCGGCCTGCGGGGTGCCTTCCTGTGTGGGGAGGATGACCGACGGGCGATAGGCGGGCCGACCGGGCGACCGGGCGTCTCGGTCCNGCACGGTGCCTTGCGCCCGCCCGGGCCGGGGCCGCCTCGCCTCGTCGCGTGGACCCTGCCACCAAGGAAAGGGGCGCCGCAGCCGCTGCGGCGCCCCTTTCCACACAGGCGGGATCCCTTACTCACGCCCTCGGCCGGTCACCGCCTCTTTCNCNAGAGCANGANCGTCNCCGATNCCCNGCTGCCGCCNCNAGTGCGACGAGCGAGGCTGCCGGGTCGCCGAGGTCGAGGGAGAAGGACCGGCCGTCCGGGGCCGTGGAGAGGCGCCCGGCGAGGTCCACGGTGCGCACCACGCGGGTGACGCGCCCCTTGGCGTCCATCTCCACCTGACGGAGCACGAAGCTGCCCGGCACGTAGGTGTCGCCGCCGGACCCCTCGCTCAGGGAGTCGTCAACCCGCGCCCCCGTGAGGTCGGCGCCCCGGCGGTTGATGCGCATGGTCCAGCTGGCGGTAGGGGAGCCGGTGTCGGGGGATCCCCACTTGGCCAGCACCTCGTCATGGATGTCGCGGTCACCGAACACCTCGACCTCCATGGACGTCACCTTGTCGCCCACCGTAGCCTGGACGGTGTTGCGGCCGTCCATGTTCAGCCGGCTCCGGACGAACGAGGCCGCCAGGTAGATGGACCCTCTGACGTTTCTTCTGCCCTCCACCCAGTCGGTGAGCGTCATCCGCACGGTCCCGCCGCCCTCCGGGTCCGGGTCCACGTGGGCCCGCGCCACCACGGTCGCGCCGTCCTCGCCGTAGAGGTCGAAGTCCCTTGCGGCGCTGTCCTCGGGAAACCGCATCTGGTCGGGGAGGGTCACGTCAAAGTGGTCACCGGCCCGGAGCCCCTGGCCGGCCNCCGAGGCGTNCCAGGTCATGGCGAGGTAGAAACGGGAGGCGTAGTAGACTCGGTCCACGTCGCGGTGGCTCAGGTCCTGTTTGGAGAAGCGCTCCACGGCCACGTCGACCGGCTGCGTGGCCGATGCCTCGCGCGCCGCCGCCACAGTCCCGGCACCGAGGAGGACGATGGCTGCCGCCAGCGCCCCAAAGACCACGTATGCGATCATCGTTCTTCTNATATTNNANATCCTCCATTCCCTCCTGTGCTGAATACGCACAGGTAATCAACCATGTGCTACAATGGAAAATGAGAACAGGCGAAACCATTTTCCAATTTTTAGGTTAAATATATGCAAATATTAACGTGGGGACCGCAGATTCCGCAAGGGTTCCTCGCGGTAAAATCTCAATGTATTTAAACTNATCCAAGCATGGTGGAGAACCGGTGTGTCCCTGCCCACGCCGGCCCATGGGAAAGGGGGGCGCCGCATCCCGTGCGACGCCCCCTTCGGGGTCAGGTGCCTGTCGCGGGGCGGCCGGTGCCGCCCCCGGGGCCGCTCAGCGGCCCTCGCAGCCGCCCTCCAACGCCTCCAGGACGGAGTCGCGGTCGTCGCCGAGGAGGTCGGCGAGGGTCTTGGAGTCCAGGAACGCGGACATCACCTGCCCGAGCTCCTGCCAAAGCGGCAGGGTGGGGCAGAAGCTCGCGCGCTCGCATAGCATGCCGTGGCTGCAGTCAAGGCATGCCACGGGCGCCAGCGGTCCGTTCTCGGCCACACGGAGCACGGAGCCCACGGTGTACCCGGACGGGTCGCGGGAGAGGCGGTAGCCGCCGCCCTTGCCGCGCTGGNTGTCCACGAAGCCCGCCTTGGTCAGCAGCGCCATGACCTGCTCGAGGTACTTTCGGGAGATCTGCTGGCGCTCGGCGATGTCGCCCAGCGACACCCAGCCGGCGTGGCACCCGAGGTCGACCATGACCCGCAGGGCGTAGCGCCCCTTGGTGGAGATGACGGCCATGTCNGGCTTCCTCGGTGGTCGTGGGGCCCTCGGCGGACNCGGACAGCATCTCGTCGAGGGTGCGCCAGGCCAGCTCGGCACACTTCACGCGCGCGGGCATGTGGGAGATGGACTCGAGGCAGGTGGCCTCGTCGAGCTCGTCGAGCTCGTCGGCGGAGAGCTCCTCGCCNCGCACCATGCGGCCGAACAGCGAGNACAGGCGCCGGNNCTCCTCGGNGGNGCTGCCCTGGACCAGGTCGCTCATCATGTCGGCCGAGCCCTGGCTCACGGCGCAGCCGGTGCCGGTCCAGCTGGCCTCGGAGATGGTGCCGTCGTCCCCCACCTTGACGTGGAGCACGAGGTCGTNNCCGCAACTGGGGTTGATGCCCTCGTGGGTGCAGGTGGCGTCCTCGATGGCGTAGTTGTAGTCNGGGTGCGAGACGTGCTCCAGCAGCGCCGGCGTGTACAGGTCAGCGGCTCCCATTGAAGACCNCCCNTACGAACTCGAGCCNGTCNATGAGGGCGTCGATGTCTGACTTGTCGTTGTAAAAGGCCAGAGAGGCCCGGTTGGTGTTCTCCACCCNCAGGCGCAGCAGCAGCGGCTGGGCGCAGTGGTGGCCGGCGCGGATGCACACGTCCTTGCTGTCGAGCAGGCTCGAGACATCGTGGGGGTGGATCCCCTCCACGTTGAACGCCACGACCCCGTGGCGCTCGTGCGGGTCCTCGGGGCCGTAGACGGTCACGTAGTCGAGCTCCGCCAGCCGGGTGGTGAGGTAGCCCACGAGGGCCTCCTCGCGGGCCTGGATNGCCGGGTAACCCACGGCCTCCACGTAGTCCGTGGCGGTGCCGAGGGCCCCGATACCGGCGGCGTCCTGGGTGCCGGCCTCGAACTTCTCGGGGACCGGCGCCCAGACGGCCTCGGTCTCGGTGACGGAGTCGATCATCTCGCCGCCCGTGAGGAACGGCGGCATGGCCTCGAGGAGTCCCATCCTGCCCCACAGCACCCCGATGCCCATGGGCCCGAATACCTTGTGGNCCGAGAANGCGAGCATGTCGCAGCCCAGCTCCTCGACGTCCACCTTCATGTGGGGCACCGACTGGGCGGCGTCCACCACGACCTTCGCCCCCATGGCGTGGGCGCGGTCGCAGATCTTGCGGACGGGGAGCTCCACGCCCAGAACGTTGGACACGTGGGCCACGGAGACGATGCGGGCCCTGGGCCCGACCTTGGCCTCGATCTCCCCGTCGGAGANGTGCCCCTCGGCGTCGGGGTAGAGGTAGACGAGCTCGGCGCCGGTCTCGGCGCACACCTGCTGCCAGGGGATGAGGTTGGAGTGGTGCTCCATGACGGAGATGACCACCTGGTCGCCGGGGCGGAGCAGCAGCCTGCCCAGGCAGCTGGCCGCGATATTGAGCGACTCGCTCGCGTTGCGGGTGAACACCACCTCGCGGGGGTCGGGGGCCCCGATGAGCCGGGCCACCTTGACGCGGGCCTCGTCGATGAGCTGGGTGGCCTGCACCGAGAGCTCGTAGAGGCCGCGGAGCGGGCTGGCGTTCATCTGCCGGTAGAAGTCCGCCTGGGCGTCGATGACGGCGGCGGGGCGCTGGGCCGTGGCCGCGGAGTCGAGGAAGTACAGGCCGGGGTGGCAGGAGAACAGCGGGAAGTCCGCCTTGTAGGGGTTCTTGGAGATGTCGGCGGCCAAGGCGGGGTCGAGGGAGGGGGCCCCGGTGAGGGCCGCGCCGG
>NZ_CAJMXC010000076.1:0-9514 GCF_905219715.1 Olsenella sp. CU969 | reverse complement strand
CGGGCGGCGTCACCACGACCTTCTTGGGGGCGTCGGGATCGTCGGGGTCGGGGTCGCTCACGGTGTCCGTGGGCAGCGTGCCGAAGGCGCGTCCCACGTTCACGAGCGACTGCGGGTCGGTGTGGCTCAGGCGCTCGGCGGTCACGCGGGCCCTGAAGCGCACGGTGGCTGTCTCGCCGCCGTAGAGGTCGCCAACGGCCACGTAGAGCGTGCGGCTGTCGGCGCCGTAGTCGACCGAGAAGTCGTCGGCCTTGAGCGGGCGCTCTTTCTCTGTGCCGCGTCGGCACACGACCTCGATGGAGCCGGGCACGTACTCCACGCNCACGGGGAGCGTGTCGGCCACCACGGCGGCGTGGTACACGGAGCCCGCCTTGGCGTTGGTCGCGGTGATGGTGTAGAGCAGCTCGTCACCCACCTGCACGATCTCGCGGTTGCCGCGGTCCTCGGCACCGGCCGTCACGTTGGCCCAGGTCTTGGCCACGGAGATGTCGCCCGCAGGCACGTCGGGGTCGGCAGGGACCACCACGAGGTCGTGGTCGTCCCCGTCGGTTACGTCCACCTGCACCACCACGGTGGTAGTGGAGATGGAGCCGTCTTCGCCCTCGTGCTCCCAGGTGACGGCCACGCGATAGGTGGAGGGGGCCGAGAGGGGCACGCCCCCGGTCACGGTGACCCCGCCGGCGCCGTCGACGCGCGTCACGGACACCGTGGGCGTCACACCATCGGGGAGCCCCTTGCCGTTCTCGGCGGCGATACGGGCAGCCACCTCGGCGAGCTCGTCGTCACCCATCACGGCTCCGGGGTCCACGGGGCGGGTCTCGGTGCCCTCGGCGTCGTCGACGGTATGGGACGGGTCGTCGGGGTCGGGGTCGGAGGGGTCCCGCTTCTCGGCCATGGGGTCGGCCCAGGCGCTTGCGGCGGGCTCGTCGGCGCTGCCCAGCTCCTTGCCGTTCTCAAAGTCAAAGCGCGTGTCCCACGGGAACACGTCGCCATGGAACTTGTCCTGGCCGTACACGCCCCAGGTGGCGCACTCGGAGCGTAGGGCCTCCAGAGGCCCGTGCTCGGGCAGGATCACTCCGTCGTTCACGGTGACGTCCATCACAAAGCGCACGGACTGGCCGCCGTAGAGGGCCGGCAGGATCGCCACGGTGAGGGTGTCGCCCGAGCGCGTGTAGCCGCTGCCCTCCTCGAGGGCGGTCACGGAGCCGTCGGCCGCCACGAGGCGCAGGGACGAGAGCGTGGCATCGGCCGGCACGGTGAGGGAGTAGACCGGGTTCTGGTACATGGTCAGGCCAGCGGTGTTGGAGACCACCGCGGTGTAGCGNACGGNNTCGCCCGGGCGCACGGTGCCGTCGGAACGCGAGACGTCCCGCGCCGTCATGGCCGCCTCGAGCGCGGGCTCCGTGGCGAGGTCCGGGTTCACGAACACCCGGAAGCTGCGGGTGGCCCCGTCGTAGGCGCCTGTGCCGTGGATGGTGGCGGTGATCACGGCCACGCCGGGACCCACCACGCGGGCCTTGGTGCCGGCCACGTAGGCGGAGGTGCCGGGCCGGTACTGGGCGCGGCGCCCCACGAGGCTGGCGTTGGGCTCCACAGCGACGACGCCGGGGTCGGAGCTCACGATGTCGATCTCGCCCACGGAGCTCGTGAGCGTGTAGACGTCGAACCAGTTCTTGTCCTTGCCGATGAACATGGCGCCGTCGACCACCTGTTGGGCCGGTGCGGCCTCGTAGTCGGCGTCGACCACCCAGGTCTTGAGGGAGCCGTCGTCGCCCACCACCAGGTTGCCGGCGTCGTCGCGCTCGCCGTCGAGGTAGCTCATGCGGGCCGCGGCCACGTCGAGGGCGGAGGGGTCCTTGGCAAAGGGGGCGGCCGGGTCGAAGCCCGTGGCCGTCAGGGCGCCGCTGTAGAGCGTGAAGCCGGGCTGGGCTATCTCGATCTCGACGTTGGTGACCGGGCTCTCGCTCTCGTAGTAGTTGAGGTAGGCGCTGTCCTCATAGGCAGGGCCCGCGGAGCGCTCGCCGCGCAGGGGCGGGTCATCCGAGGTCACAGACGTGTAGCGCACCTGCACGGTGTGCTGGTTGTCCTCGGTGGCGGCGAGGCCCCAGGCCTCGAGCTGGGAGCGCGTGATCTTGAAGTACCCCACCACGTGCTCGCGACCGTCGACCTTCTCGACCGCCACGGGAACGGAGGCGTCCCTGAAGGTCCCCTCGTCGAGCTCGATCACGCCGCCCTGGGAGGCCGNNAGGGGGCGGCCGTCGAGGTAGAGGCTCACGGTGCCCGTGGGGGCCGCGCACGTGGCGGCCGACGGCGTGTCGGTGCCGGGGATGGTGCCGCTCGTCACGTCGAAGGGCACCACGAGGCAGTCCATGGTGGCGGTGTTGAAGTCGATGGCGGAGTCGGAGCCCTGGGCCCACGTGGGCTCGCTGTAGGAGCGGGTCTCCCCTCCCACCTCGACGTCGACGCCGTGGCCGAGGGAGGAGATGTCGGCCTGGGTGGCGGAGTTCACCGGGTTGATGACGGCGTTGCCGCGGATGCGGTGGCCCCAGTACGACTGCATGCCAGGGTCGGAGGCGTACTGCTTGGAGACGATCTCGATGAGCTGGCGCCCGGAGTCCGTGGGCAGGGACGAGCCGGAACCGATGATCACAGGGTCGCCGTTCTTGTCGACCTCCTCGGAGACGGTCTGGTAGGTGTACTCGAGGGAGCNGGAGTCGGTGAGGCGCTTGGGCACGGTCTCGAGGCCCGCGGTAGAGATGTAGTGGCCCTCCTCCTCGGAGAGCTCGAGGCCGGGCAGGGGCAGGCCGTCGTAGTACTTGTCGAGCTTGGAGAAGTAGCCGGCCACTACCTNGCGGGCGGCGGGGTCGAGCTCCTCGTTGTCGAGGTCGATGTTGACGTAGCGCTTGAGGGTGGACCCGNAGGAGCCGCCGAGCTCCTCGACGTAGAGGGGCTCGAGGCGTTGCTCCTTGCCGTTGGCGTCGATGTAGTTGAGGCGCACCTCGATGCGGGCGGACTTACCGGTCTCGGGGTCCTTCTGGAGGTAGGCGTCGGAGANCCAGAGGTACAGCTTGCCGTCGTCGAACATGGTGGGCGCGCCGTAGCTGTGGGGCTGCCCGTTGACGAAGAGCTGCCAGCCGCTGATCTTGGAGTTGAGGCTGTCGAGCTGCTCGAGCTCGGCCTTCATGTCGATGGTGACCATGGTCAGCTTGGTGGTCTTGGTCTCGTCGGACCACGGGCCGTCGCCCTGGAACTTGCTCATGTTGGCGATGCGCATGGAGCCGCCGGTGACGATGACGGTGCCGTCGCGGCCACCGAGGTCCCAACGGCCGCTCCCCGACGTGGGCAGCAGGGTGCCACCGGTGACCTTGATGACCTTGCCCTTGGCGCCCGGGGCGGCCGCGGAGTCGCAGGCGCCGCCGAAGGCGTTGCCGTGGGTGAAGCCGCGGGCCTTGAGAAAGCCGCCGTTGATGGTGATGTTTCCACAGGTGGAGTTGGGGGTGGTGGTGAGGGCGCTGGGCTGGCGGGCGCCGCCGTTGTAGGTGGTGCCGCCCTCGTAGCGCAGCGGGGCGCCGATGGCGGCGCCGTGGTACGAGCCGTAGGCGTCGATGTCGGCNGCGTTGAAGACCATGTCGGTGGCACCGCCGCCGCAGCCGGCGNCGATGCCCGCGCCGACGCTGGCGTAGTAGCTGCCGCTCACCGGGATGTCGGCGTCGCCGCCGGCACCGGGGTTGTCGAGGTCCACGGCCACGCCGCGCCAGGTCACCGCGACGNCGGAGCCGCCGTCGAAGACCATGAGCCCGGCGTTCTCCATGGAGCCGGAGCCGATGGCCGCACAGCCGTAGCCTCCGGCCACCTTGAGGACGCCGGGGTCGTCGGAGGCAAGTTTGAGGATCTCGTCGCCCACGGCCACCTCGGTGCCGTCGAGCAGCGTGCCGGCCGTGGCGATCTTGCCGCCGTCCACCTCCACGTGGGTACCGTCGGTGAGGCGGTTGGTCACGGAGTCGTCGATGGTGAGCTTGGNGGNCTCGGCCACGTGGATGCCGGCGCAGTTGGTGTCGAGCTGCGTGCGCAGATAGTTGGTGGAGCCGTCGGCAAGGGTGATGTGGAGCGACGCGCCGGGCCAGNGGTCGATAGGCGAGTTGCGGTCCGCCGCCGTCGTAGGCNNNGAGCTCTTGCTCGTGAGGTCGAGGTTGTCGAGCGTGATGGAGGCGTCCACCCCCTCAGCGATCTTGATAGAGCCCTCGCCGGTGCCCGAGAAGCTCAGCGGGGTCCCCGTCTTCACGGTGAGCAGGAGCGGCGAGGCACTCACGTCGTAGTCGACGCCGCTCATGCCGCCCGTGACCGTGACACCGCCGAAGACGGTGGTCGACGTCCCCTCCCGGACAGCCTCGGCCACAGCGGCCACACAGGGCTGAGGCACCGAGAGGGCCACGGCCAGCAAGGCGGCCAGCAAGGTGCGCCGGGACAGAAGGCGTGGGTGGGTGCGTTTGGACTTCATGGGTTCCACTTCCTTCCCTTATCGGGATAGCTGTATTCAGCCTGAATATAGATACACTACCTCACTTTTCCCTTTTGAAGACCCATGGGCAGGCGGTCGGCGGCGGGCCCATCGGCCTGCGGGGTTCCATTCCCACAGGAAAGGGCCCGCACCTTTCGATGCGGGCCCTTTGGGAAGCGGTGATGGGCGGTACCCTCCCCCGCNGCCGTTNCTCCTCGTCGTCGCGACGCTTGCGGCGGATGACCAGGGCTCCGGTGGCCGCCAGGGCGATGGCACCCAGGATGCCCATGGCGGGGGCCACGGAGGCGATGTCTCCGGTCCTGGGAACCGCGCCGCCGGTGAAGGGGAGCCTGCGCGTCGTGGTCGTGGTGGTCGTGGTCGTGGTGGTCGTGCTCTGGCTCTTCAGCCAGTCGAGGTACTTCTGGTGGTCGGGGTGGCCCTCGTCCTTCCAGTCGTAGACGCCGTCACCGTCGGTGTCCACGTTCTTGTCGGGCTTGCCGTCGCCGTCGGTGTCGATGTTGATGTCAGGCCAGCCGTCGCCGTCGGTGTCCACGTTGACATCGGGGGTGGGCACGGGATCGGCCTTGGGATCCACGGGGTCCGGGACGCCGTCGCCGTCCTTGTCCACGATGTTGAGATCGGGCTTGCCGTCGCCGTCCTTGTCGATGTTGAGGTCGGGCTTCCCGTCGCCGTCGGTGTCGATGTTCACGTTGGGCTTGGGCGCCTCGGGGTCCTTGGGGTCCACGGGGTCGGGCTTGCCGTCCAGGTCGACGTCCACGATGTTGGTGTCGGGCTTGCCGTCGCCGTCGGTGTCCACGTTGGTGTCGGGCTTGCCGTCGCCGTCGGTGTCCACGTTGGTGGTGGGGACCTTGGGAGAATCCGGGTCCTTGGGGTCCACGGGGTCGGGCTTGCCGTCGCCGTCGGGGTCGACGATGTTGATGTCGGGCTCGCCGTCGCCGTCGGTGTCGATGTTCACGTCGGGCTTGCCGTCGCCGTCGGTGTCCACGTTGACCTCAGGGATGCCGTCGCCGTCCTTGTCGATGTTGGTGGTGGGCTTCTTGGGGTCCTTGTCCGGGTCGTCAGGGTCCACGACGTCGGGATCGGGCTTGCCGTCGCCGTCCTCGTCGACGATGTTGGTGTCGGGCTTGCCGTCGCCGTCGGTGTCCACGTTGGTGTCGGGCTCGCCNTTACCGTCGGTGTNCACGTTGGTGTCGGGCTTGCCGTTACCGTCGGTGTCCTCGTTCAGGAGGATGGTGGTCACGGCCACGTGGTGGTCGGCGTCCACGTTGGTGAAGCCCTTGTCACCAGCGGAGCGGGTGGAGACCTGGGACCCGCCGTGGTTGAACACGTTGTCNNTCACAGAAGCAGAGTCGCCGTCCACCTCGACGTCGATGATGTAGGGGACGTTGAGGGGCATGGCGGAGGAGCCGCCCTCGTCACCCTCGGCCTGGGCGACCGGNGCGCCGTCGNTCTCCCAGGTGACCTGGTGGTCGGCCCCGGCGCTCACGGTCTTGGTGGGCGTGATGGTGAGGGCGCCGTAACCGCGCACGTCGGTGGAGATGACGTAGCGGGGCTCGAATCCGCTCTCCTTGATGGGGTCGGAGGGACGGTTGGGCTCGAGGACCACCGTCACCACGGTGTCGGCAGTGACGTTGTCGAGGTTGATGGTGGAGGCTGCGGCCCCGCCGTTGACGGAGACCACGCGGTACCCGGCGAGGTCGGCCCAGGAGAGGGTGGCGTTGCCGCCGTCGGGCACGAAGCCTTCACCCTCGGTCTTGGGCTCGGTGGCGAGCACGTTGCCCTCGGGGTCGGTGAAGACCACGGAGACGCGGTGGAGTTTGCCGTCCTGACGGTCGGAGACGACCTGCTTGGTGTCCTCGGGCGTCTCGCTCTCGGACACGAAGTAGACCACCACCATCTGGTCCTCGGTGATGTTGGTGATGCTCANCGAGGTCTTGCCGTCGGTGGTGACCGGCTCGGTGAAGACGTTCTTGTCGGCGTCGGGGCCGTTGGTGCCGTCGGCGTAGGCCTTGGTCATGAGGGAGAAGCCCTCGTCGGCTGGGGCGTCGTCGGAGAGCTGGGAGGCGGCGGCCGCCAGGGCGTCGTCGTCCGCAGCACCCTCGGGCTCCTGGGCCTGGGTGTCGTCGGACGCAGGCTCGGTGCCATCGGCCTCATCGGCCACAGGGGCGGAGACGCTGGGGGCAACCGGGTCCTCGACGGGCTCGGCGGCCTGGGGCTCGTCGGCCTGGATGTTGCGAGGGTCGCTGGCGGGAGCCTGGGCGGCCGGGTCGGCCGAGAGCGCCTCGGGGTTCACCTGGTCGGCAAGGGCCTGGGGCTCGTCCGCGGTCTCCTGCTCGGAGGCTGTGGCGGCACCGTTCCAGGTGACCTTGCCCTTGATGGTCTCGGCGATCGCGCCGTCCTGCCCGATCAGGTGGGTGATGGTGCCCGTCTGGGACGCGGCAGCACCGTTGCGCCTGTCGGTGACCTCCACGGCCCCCACCCTGAAGCCGGACTTGGGGGTGGCGAGGATATTGGAGTAGTTGCCGTAGAGACCANCCGTGCGGGANGCCACGATGGAGCCGCCGTCGGCGTTGGGGACGACCTGACCGTCGACCACCTGGCGNGTGACCTTGTAGGTCTCCACCTTGCGCACCACGGGCTCCACATAGACCTTAACGTCGGCGTCCTGGGTGAGGGTGACGGTGACCTGCTGGTTGTCCTGGNCGACCTTGGCGGCGGTGTCGCCGGTGACCTCGACCTTACTCACCTGATAGTAGGTGTAGTNCTCGGAATCGTAGTTGTCGCCGTTCTCGACCTTGTACTCCACGGTGTGGGTGTCGCCCTCCACCTTCTTGGAGACAAAGCCGCCGTCGATCTCACCGGCACCGCCAATGATCTGGGTGGTCACCTTGACCCACTCGTCGGGGTCGGAGAAGTCCGGCACTACCGGGTCGGGGTCGGTGCCGTCCTCGGAGGCCGGTTCCTGGAAGAAGTAGATGTCGACGACGTGGTTGGCGTTGGGGGTGAGGCCATAGCTGGCTGCATCCTTGAGGTTGGTGCGGAAGTTGCCGTTGGCGTCCACACCACCTCGCACGGTCTTGCCGTCGACACGGATCTCATAGGCCTTGTAGGCCGACCCGTTGCGGTCCCACGTGAAGGTCCAGTCGGCGCCGGCGGCGTCGGCGAACGGGATGGTCTTGCTCGTGGAGGTAAGGAAGGTGCTGTCGCCGCCATAGCGGTTCACGGTGATGGTGTAGGCACCGTCGCNGCTGNTTCCGCCGATGGTGGGCATGGAGGTGCTCGTCACATAGACGGACACCTTGTGGTCGGCGGCAAGGCCCTTGAAGTCGAAGGTGTTGCCGGAGACCTCGACCTCGCGGCCGTCCACCAGCACGCGGTTTANCTTGCAGCCGGNNCACACGTTCCACTCGANACGGGCGTCGGTGCCGGCCAGGTATGGCCTGGTTCCGGTGATGGTGCAGCCGTCGGAGGCACTGCAGCCGTGGATCTCGGTGGTCACGGTGTAGGCCTTGCGGGGCACGTCGCCACCGGTGGGGCCGGAGGGGTCGGTGGTGCCGGAGTCCTTCACGAACTCCACCACGATGTTGACGTTGTCGGTGAGGCCGTCCTCGGGGGTGAACNANCCCTTGGCGATCAGGTCGTCACGGACCACGCCGTCCACGGTGACCTTGGCCACGTGGCTGCCGGCGTCGGCCTTCCAGCTGACCGTGGGTTTGGAACCCTCACGCTGGGCGGTCTTGGACTCCACGGTGCCGGTGCCGGTGCTGTGGCCGTCGGCCTTCACCACCACGTCGAGGTAGCGGTCGTAGTAGAGGCGCAGGGCCAGGCTCGGGCTGCCGGTGACGGTGCCGGTGAGCACGTTGTTGGGGTTGTCGGCGTTGTACCAGTACTTGGCACCGCCCACGGTGAGCTCGGCCGTCTTGTCGCCGTCGGCCACGGCCACGGTGGACTCAGTGGCGGCGGTGTAGGTCTTGGTGACGGAGGCGTCGTTCACACGGGTGTAGACGGCGTTGCCCTCGGCGTCCTTGGCGCCGGAGTTGATCCAGTACTCGACGGTGTACTTGGTGTCGTCACGCGGGGCCCACGTGGCCTTGAAGGTGTGGTTCTCGGTGACGATGGGGGCACCGGTACCGTCGGTGGTCTCCTCGCGGAGCTCACCGTCCTCCTCCACNNAGTGCCAGCCGGTGAAGTCGTAACCGGTCTTGGAGGGGGTGGGGAACCGGGCCATGGAGCTGGTGGCGTAGGAGGGAGCGTTGGCCTTCTGGTAGGAGACGTCGCCCACGCGGCTGCCGCCGTCGGAGTCGAAGGAGACGATGAACTTGCTGGTGTCGTACTTCCACACCGCGTAGACCGTGATGTCGTGGGACGGCATGGTGGGGGCGGCCACAGGGGTCAGGCCGGCGTCGGCCGTGGAGGACTTGGCGAAGGTGTTGGCGTAGTCGTCCATGGCGTTCTTGGTGGTGGACCAACCCTGGAAGATGTAGCCGGCCTTGGTGGGCACGCCGCGGCCCTGGACGGGGATGGCAAGGGAGCCCACGTTGGTGCCGAAGGCCACGTCCTCGATGGAGCGGACGTTGCCGAGGGAGCCGCCGTTGGCGTCGAAGCGCACGACGTAGTTGCCGACCTCCCACTGGGCCACGAGGTAGTAGGTGTCGCGCTTGACGGCGCCGCTCTCCTCGNCNACCTCCTTGACGGCCAGCTGGTCGGTGACGTCGGCCACGTTGGCCTTGTTATTGATGTAGGCGGAGTCGGCNACCTTGGTGGCGTCGTCGGTGTTGAGGAGCTTCCAGCCCATGAAGGTGTATCCCTCACGGGTGGGGGTCACGTTGTGGTCCTCGATCTTCTTGTAGATGGAGGACTTGGAGACCACCTGGAACTCGGAGGAGGGCTTGCCGGAGATGTCACCGCCGTTGGCCAGGTAGATGAGCTTGGCGTAGTCCTTGGAGTAGGACGGGCGGATGATGATCTCGTTGCCCTCGGGGTCGGGGGTGGAGC
>NZ_CAJMXC010000075.1:0-9710 GCF_905219715.1 Olsenella sp. CU969 | reverse complement strand
AACAGCCTCATCGCCCCTCCCCCGCGCCGTCGGCCATGACGTCCATGAAGACGTCCTCGAGGGTCTCGTCGCCCATCACGGCCTCGATGGGGCCCTGGGCCCGCACCGCGCCGCCGCGCACGATGGCCACGGTGTCGCAGAGCCGCTCCACCACCTCGAGCACGTGGGACGAGAAGAGCACGGCGCCGCCGCCGTCGGCGTGCTCGCGGNGCATGGCCCTGAGGGTGCGGGTCGCCACCGGGTCGAGGCCCACGAAGGGCTCGTCGAGGACGAGGAGGGCCGGCCTGTGGACGAAGGCGCCCATGAGCACCAGCTTCTGCTGCATGCCGTGGCTGTAGGAGGAGGCCTTGGAGCCCAGGGCGTCGGCCATGGCCAGGCGGTCGGCCAGCCCCCCGATGCGTCCGGCCCGCTCCGGGGCGGGGACCCCGAAGACGTCGCAGACGTAGTCGAGGTACCCCATGCCGGTCATGAAGCCGTAGACCGAGGGCGTGTCGGGGACGAAGGCGAGGCCGGCCTTGGCGGCGACGGGGTCGGACGCCACGTCGTGGCCGCAGACGGCGATGGACCCGCCGTCGAAGCCCTGGATGCCCACGACGGAGGAGATGAGCGTGGTCTTGCCGGCGCCGTTGGGGCCCACGAGGCCCAGGATCTGGCCGGAGTCGACCTCGAGGGAGTAGCCGTTCGCGGCCACCTTGGCCCCGTAGGTCTTGGTGAAGTCACGGACTTCGAGAATCGGCTGGGACACGGAACACCTTCCTTCTTGATCGGGCCGCGCCGCCCTCCGGCGCCACGGCCGGGCACCCCTGCAAACGGAGGGGCATGCCCGGCTCCCCACGGTAGCCCCGCGGAGAGTGGGATTGGGAATTATTCAGGAGCAGGAAAAGAACCTGTCATACCGGGCCGGCCGTCCGGGCTAGCTCCCTTCGGCCGCGCCGCCGTCGGGCCTGTCGCCCGGGCGGTCCTTCGGCAGCCGTCCCGCGCGGCGCAGGGCGTCGCGCAAGATCCACTCCACCTGTCCGTTCGCACTGCGCATCTCGTCGTCGGCCCACTTCTGGACCGCCGCCCACACCTCCGGGTCCACGCGCAGGGGGTACTGCTTTCTGGCCATGGGGTGTCAGTAGAGCGATCCGGTGTTGACCACGGGATGGGCCTCGGAGTCGCCGCAGAGCACCACCATGAGGTTGGAGGCCATGGTGGCGCGGCGCTCGTCGTCGAGGTCCACCGCCCCTCCGCGGGCCAGCTCGTTGACGGCCATCTCCACCATGCCCACGGCGCCCTCCACGATCTTGCGGCGGGCGGCGATGACGGCCTCGGCCTGCTGGCGCCGCAGCATCGCCTGGGCGATCTCGGAGGCGTAGGCCAGGTGGGTGAGCCTGGCGTCGTCCNCCACCACGCCCGCGGGCTCGAGACGGCAGGAGAGCTCCTCGCGGAGGGCCGCCGAGACCTCCTCGACGTTGGAGCGCAGGGTGATGACGTCGGAGGAGTCGGAGGAGTCGCCCGCATGGTCGTAGGGGTAGATGCTCGCCACGTGGCGCAGGGCCGTCTCGGCCTGCATGGCCACGTAGCTGGGGTAGTCGTCCACGTCGAACAGGGCCTTGGCCGTGTCCTCCACGTGCCACACCACGACGTCGGCGATCTCGATGGGGTTGCCCACCTTGTCGTTGACCTTGAGGCGCTCGCCGTTGAGGGTGCGGGCGCGCACGCTCACCTTGGTGGAGAGGCCTTCGGACAACGAGACGCTTTTGTCGTCGTCCGAAGCGACCTTGACCACCTCTGCTGCCGAGATGNTGGNGTCGAGACGGCGNCTGTNGAAGGGGTTGGCCCAATGGAACCCCTCGGAGCGCACCGTGCCCACGTAATGGCCGAACAGCACGCACACCCGGGCCTGGCCGGGCTGCACGGTGAAGAATCCCCCGGCGAGCACGGCAATGACAAGGGTGAGGAGGATGGCTCCGACAAGCATAAAGACGGGAACTATGGACTCGGTCTCTTCGACGAGGCCGGGAATGNCTACGGCATAGAGGGCGGCGTCGCCAAGGACGAGGAGGGCCACTGGGCCAAGCATCGGCCATCCAGACAGGGCCGTGNCCTTCTTCTCAACGGTCATGGAGGGTCTCCTTTCGAGGTCGCGGCCCCACTGGCCGCTGACTGAAGTCATTGTGATATCACATTGGTCTCTCGTCAAGAAGGGACTCACCGTGCCGAANCGTTGCCTNGCGAGACGGCACCTTGTCGAGAACCGAACAATGGTGCCCGACCCGGACAGCCGCACCTCCCGTGCTCCTTATCAATCTCTTATCGTGAATGGAAAAGCGCCCATACCGGATAAAAATGCCGGTACAGGCGCTTGTGGTGCATATTGTCGGGNAAATGCTCCTTTGATAAGGAGCGCGACCGGCAGGGGGATCGTGCTTGGCCGCCGGGTCCGAGCACTGCCACCAGGGCCGCCGCAACCTCCTACTTCTTGATCCAGCTGAACATGGAGCGGATGGANTCGCCGGTCTCCTCGATGGGGTGGCTGTTGATGGCCTCGCGCTGCTCGAGCAGCCAGCGATGGCCGTNGTTGCAGTCGGCCACAAACTCCTCGGCGAAGGAGCCGTCCTGGATGCGGGCGAGGATCTGGCGCATGGCGGCGCGGCTCTCCTCGTTGATCACTTTGGGACCGGCGTAGTACTCGCCGTACTCCGCGGTATTGGAGANGGAGTAGTNCATGAAGTGGATGCCGCTCTCGTACATGAGGTCCACGATCATCTTCATCTCGTGGTAGACCTCGAAGTACGCCAGCTCGGGCGGGTATCCGGCCTCGGTCAGGGTCTCGAAGCCCGCCTTCACGAGCTCCACGAGGCCGCCGCAGAGCACGGCCTGCTCGCCGAAGAGGTNCTCCTCGGTCTCGTCCTTGAAGGTGGACTTGATGATGCCGGAGCGGGCGCCGCCCACGCCCCAACAGTAGGACAGGGCGATGTCCCATGCGTCGCCGGTGGCGTCCTGGNAGACGCAGGCGAGGTCGGGCACGCCGGAGCCCTCGGTATACTGGCGGCGCACGATGTGGCCGGGGCCCTTGGGGGCNCACATGATGACGTTCACGTCCTCGGNGGCCTTGATGTAGCCGTAGTGGATGTTGAAGCCGTGGGCGAAGGCCAGGGTGTCGCCGGGCTTGAGGTTGGGTGCCACGTACCTCTCGTAGACCGCGGGCTGGGTCTCGTCGGGGGTGAGGATCATGACGACATCGGCCTCTTTGACGGCCTGGTCCATGGGCACGACCTTGAGGCCGGCCTCCTCGGCGGCCTGGGCGCTGGAGGAACCCTCGCGCAGGCCCACGCGGACATCCACACCGGAGTCCATGAGGTTGAGGGCGTGGGCGTGGCCCTGGGAACCGTAGCCCAGGACGGCGACCTTCTTGCCCCGGATGACGTTGGGGTCGCAGTCGTTCTCGTAGCAGATGGTGACGGCCATGTTCTCTCCTTTGTGCTTCTGGTGACACGTTCTCCGCCCGGCCGGGCGGGTTGAACCGGTTGGGACGCCCCTGCCGTGCCGGGGCTCGGGGGGTCAGGCGTCGCGGGAGCCGCGAGTCTGGGCCACCTTGCCTGTACGGGTGAGCTGCTTGATGCCGTAGGCGCGGAACAGGTCCTCCATGGCGTCGAGCTTGCTGGCAGTGCCCGTGGCCTCGATGGTGAGAGTGGCGTGGCCCACGTCGACGACGTTGGCNCTGAAGACGNTGGCTNNCTNGATGACCTCGTGGCGGCGCTCGGGTGGCGCCTGCACCTTGAAGAGCACCAGCTCGCGCTCCACGGCCCCCTCAAAGGTGAGGTCGGAGATCTTGAAGACGCTCACGAGCTTGTGGAGCTGCTTGGTTATNTNCTCGAAGCCCACCTCGTCGGCCTCCACGATGACGGTCNTGNGGGAGANCGACTCGTNCTCGGTGGGGGCCACCGACAGGGACTCGATGTTGAAGCCGCGGCGGCTGAACAGGCCGGTGATCCGCGACAGCACACCGGGCTTGTTCTCCACCAGGATGGACAGCAGGTAGTTCATGAGACCTCATCCCCTCTCACCCGGTCATCGTCGT
Source organism: Olsenella sp. CU969 (assembly GCF_905219715.1). Taxonomy (NCBI): domain Bacteria; kingdom Bacillati; phylum Actinomycetota; class Coriobacteriia; order Coriobacteriales; family Atopobiaceae; genus Olsenella; species Olsenella sp. CU969. The sequence goes on along the minus strand of NZ_CAJMXC010000075.1, from coordinate 5,644 downwards.
CGGACACCGGCGGGTGGCCGGCGGCCCCGAAGCCCTTCTCGCTCACCCGTACGCCGCCCAGGGTCACGTCGAGNGCGCCGATGATGTCGTCGATGGGGGCGCCGGGGGCCACCATGGGGTAGACGGTCTGGTCGGCCGGGATCTGGACGTCCAGGAGGTAGGGGCCGTCGGCGGCGAGCATGGCGTCGAGGGCGTCGGAAACCTCCTCGGGGCGGGAGATGCGGGCGGCCTCCCAGCCGTAGGCGTCGGCGAGCTTCACGAAGTCGGGCACGGCGTCGAGCTCGGTGAACGAGTAGCGGCGGTCGTAGAAGAGGGTCTGCCACTGGTGCACCATGCCGAGGGCGCGGTTGTTGACGATGAGCACCTTCACCGGCACGCGGTTGGCCGCGGCCGTGNCCATCTCCTGGCTGTTCATCTGGAACGAGCCGTCGCCGGCCACACACACCACCTCGTCCTCGGGGCAGCCCAGCTTGGCGCCGATGGCCGCGGGGAACCCGAAGCCCATGGTGCCGAGGCCGCCGGACGAGATGAACGTGCGGGCGTGCTCGCGGTGGATGTTCTGGAGGGCCCACATCTGGTGCTGACCCACCTCGGTGGTCACGATGGAGCGCTCGGGGTCGAGCTTGTCGGAGAGCTGGCCGAGCAGCACCTCCGGCGCGATCTTGTCAGGGAAGTCCGCGAAGTCCGAGGTGTAGAAGGGCCAGCGCTCCCGCCAGCCGAAGACCTCGCGGCACCAGGCCTCGCCCACGGGCTCGGCGCCGGTCTCGTCGAGGCGCCGGTTGACGGCGGCCAGCANGGTCTTGACGTCGCCCACAATGGGAACGTCGGGGTTCACGATCTTGCCGATCTCGGCCGGGTCGATGTCGATGTGCACGATCTTNGCGTGGGGCGCGAACTCCGAGACCTTGCCGGTCATGCGGTCGGAGAAGCGCGCGCCGCAGGCGATGAGCAGGTCGCACTCCATGACGGCCATGTTGGCGTACTTGGAGCCGTGCATGCCCACGGGCCCCAGGTTGAGCGGGTTGGAGCAGCGCATGGCGCCCTTGCCCATGAGCGACGTGATGACGGGTATCCGCATCTTCTCGGCCAGCTCCGTGAGCTCCTGGCACGCGTGGCTGGCCACCACGCCGCCACCGGCGTAGAGCAGCGGCCGCTTGGCGGAGCGGATGAGCTCGGCGCAGGAGCGCACCTGCTTGGCGTTGCCCCGGNAGGTGGGGCGGTAGCTGGGCAGGTTCACGGAGTCAGGGTAGTGGAAGACCATCTCGGCGCCGGAGAGGTCGCTCGGGACGTCGATGAGCACGGGGCCCGGGCGGCCGGTGGAGGCGATGTAGAAGGCCTCGCGGAACGTGCGGGTGAGGTCGTCGGTGGACTGCAGCAGGAAGCTGTGCTTGACGATGGGCATGGTGATGCCCACGATGTCGGACTCCTGGAAGGCGTCCGTGCCGATGACGCCGCGGGTCACCTGGCCCGTGATGACCACCAGGGGGATGGAGTCCATGTAGGCGGTGGCGATGCCCGTGACGGTGTTGGTGGCGCCCGGGCCGCTTGTGACGAGCACCACGCCCACCTTGCCCGTGGCGCGGGCGTAGCCGTCGGCCATGTGGGTGGCGGCCTGCTCGTGACGGGCGAGGACGTGGCGGATCGTAGGTGAGTCGTAGAGGGCGTCGTAGATCTTGATGGCCTGGCCGCCCGGGTAGCCAAAGATCGTGTCCACGCCCTCGGCCTCGAGGCTGGCGATGATGGCCTGGGCGCCGGTNATGGTCCTACCCTCGTGCTCCGTGCGGCTTCCGGGGCCGAAGGGGCGGCCCTCGATGGCCCGGGCACGACGGGCGACCTTGTCGGCGACGGTGTTGGACCCAGCCTGAGCCGGGATACGGTCCTGGTCTCTCATGACAGGTAGGCCCCCTTGTCTGCACTGGTGACGAGCCTGGCGTAGCGGGAGAGGACGCCGGTGGTGTACTTGGGCGCTGGAGGCTCCCAAGCGGCGCGGCGGCGCTCGAGCTCCTCCGGCGCGACCTCGAGCTCGATGGTGCCGGCGTCGATGTCGATGGCGACGGTGTCGCCCTCCTCCACGAGGGCGATGGGGCCGCCNGCCGCGGCCTCGGGGCTCACGTGGCCGATGGCCGGGCCCTTGGTGGCGCCGGAGAAGCGGCCGTCGGTGACGAGGGCCACGGAGCGGTCGAGTCCCATGCCGCAGATGGCCGACGTGGGGGTGAGCATCTCGCGCATGCCAGGGCCGCCCGAGGGGCCCTCGTAGCGGATGACCACGACGTCGCCGGGGCGGATACGGCCGCCGAAGATGGCCTCGCAGGCCTCCTCCTCGCTCTCNAAGACCCGGGCCGGACCGCGGTGGCGGCGCNTCTCGGGCGCCACCGCGCNCTTCTTGACCACGCCGCAGTCGGGGGCGAGGCTGCCACGGAGCACCTTGAGGCCACCGTCCGGCGAGTAGGCCTCCGAAACCGGGCGCACGATGTCGCCGTCGGGGGAGGGGCAGTGCTCCACCCACTCCCCCACCGTGCCGTGGCAGGTACGGGCCGAGAGGTCGAGGTGGCCGGTGCGGCCGAGCTCGCCCACGATGGCGGAGACGCCGCCCACGACGTCGAGGTCNTCGATGTGCCGGGGGCCGGCCGGGGCGATGCGCACCATGTTGGGGGTGGCGGCCGAGACCTCGTCCCACTCGTCCATGGTCACCGGGCAGCCGGCGGCCTGGGCGATGGCGGTGAGGTGCAGCATGGTGTTGGTGGAGCCGCCGAAGGCCATGTCGAGGGCCATGCCGTTGCGGATGGCGCGGGAGTCGACGATGTCCAGGGCGGTGACGCCCTGCTCGAGGAGCTCCATGACCTTCATGCCGGCGCGCTTGGCCAGGCGGATGCGCTCGGAGAAGACCGCGGGCACCGTGCCGTTGCCGGGCAGGGCGATGCCGAGGGCCTCGGCCAGGCAGCAGATGGAGTTGGCGGTGAACATNCNGGAGCAGCTNCCGCAGGTGGGGCAGGCGGTCTCCTCCAGACGGGAGCACTCCTCCACGGTCATGGTACCGGCGGTGACCTGGCCCACGGCGTCGAAGAGGCTGTTGAGGTCGGTCTGGCAGNCGTCGGCNNCGCGGCCCGCAAGCATGGGGCCGCCGGAGACGAGCACGGTGGGGATGTTCAGGCGGCAGGCGGCGATGAGCATACCCGGCACGATCTTGTCGCAGCTGGGGATCAGCACCATGGCGTCGAACCGGTGCCCCTGCACGGCGCACTCCACGGAGTCGGCAATGACCTCGCGGCTGGTGAGCGAGTAGCGCATGCCCTCGTGGTTCATGGCGATGCCGTCGCACACGCCGATGGTGTTGACCTGCAGCGGCGTGCCGCCGGCCATGCGGACGCCGGCCTTGACGGCGTCGGCGACGGACTGGAGGTGGATGTGGCCGGGAATGACCTCGTTCTGGGCCGAGACGACCGCCACGAGCGGGCGCTCGAGCTCCTCGTCTGTGAGACCGTCGGCTTTGAGGAGGCTGCGGTGTGGCGCGCGGGCCAGCCCCTTCTTGACGGCGTCGCTGCGTAGTTTCATGGTCCCTCGCTTCTCTCTCGGACGTGGGCCAAGAGCTGCGCGAGGGCGCGGGCGCCCACAGGCCCGGTGTCGGTGGGCCGCCGGCCGCGGGGCTCGTCCCGCCGGGACCGGGGGTCGCCCGGTCTGGCGGAATGCCGCACCGCAGCTGCTCGGGGGTGTTTCGGGGCCGTCCCATCCGGGGTGTGGCTGGGGTGGGCCCGTACTCGTCCCGTCCTCGCATCGCTCAGTGAGGGACACGGTATCTTATTAGATTGATTTCAGAGGAAGCGGAAACCAACCCGTCACAGACCGGGCCCTCGCCGCGGCCCCCGTCCCACCACCCGGACACTTTTGNCCCATCNGTCGGACACTTTTGTCCCAACATCAATCGAGCAATAGGCGAAGTGACAGATGGGCCAGGCACCGCTGTCACAGGCGGGCGCCGTGGGCCTCGGCCGCCTTCCTCGCGCGGGCCCAGCGGGCCTTGGCCTCTCCCTCGGCGACGTTGCCCCATGCCCGCTCCCAGGGCCTGAAGCCCAGGCTCTCGTAGAGGACCACCGCCGGCCAGGACTGGGCCTGCGTGGAGAGCTGCACGGGCCGTCCGTCGGCCGCCGCCAGCGCCGCCCGGCACACGGTGCGCGAGAGCCCACGGCGCTGGTGTCCCTCTGCCGTCATGACCCAGTGCATCCGCAGCGGCGCGGCCTCGGGGTACTTGCCGGCGCAGAGCGTGCAGGTGGCCGCCAGATCCCCCTCGGGGCCCAGGACGAAGAAGTGGCGCGCCGCGACGTCGGGGGCCTGCAGCTCCCGCCACTTGCCTCGGGCCTCCTCAAGCGAGAAAGGAAACCCGAGCGACGTCATGAGGGCCGCCCACTCCTCCCCCATCGATCCGGGCTCATCGGCCCAGCGGTACCCCTCCGGCAGGCCCGGCGCGGGACCGACGGCAGGCCGGGGGCAGACCATGAGCAGGTCCTCGTAGGGGATGGCGTCGTCGAGCTTGGTCATGGGTCGTCTCCTCCTCACCGGGGGCCACCGACCCCTCTCTCAGTCGCCGGTCGCCGACCGGCCCCTCTCCTGGCACCTGAACGCGGCTGGGGGCGACCTCGGGGGCTCCTNGGCACCGGAATCCGTCCTCATCCGCGTTCAGGTGCGCCGAATCCGCCCCTAGACGCGTTCAGGTGCCGAGAAGGTCGCCCTCANCCGCGTTCAGGTNNACAACGCGGAACCCGCAGCAGGCCGGTATGCGGGCCCCGCCGCGGGCCGGNGCCGCCCGCCCCGCTCACCCGTACACGCCGCGCAGCGAGTACCAGCCGTCGCGCTCCTCCACGGCCAGAGGCACGCCGAAGAGCCCCGTCATGGCGTCGTCGCGCAGCAGCTCGTCCTTGGGGCCGTCGGCCACCACCCGGGCGCTGCCGNTGAGCAGCACACGCCCGATGGCCGGGACGATGTCCTCAGGGTAGTGGGTCACGAGCACCACGGAGCGCCCCTCGGCGGCCAGCGTGGCCATGGCCTCGCGCACGTGGTACATACCCTCGGGGTCCAGGCCCGTGCAGGGCTCGTCGAACACGAGCACCCCCGGGTCGCGCACGAGCTCGCGGGCCACGAGCACGCGGCGCACCTGGCCCGTGGAGAGCGTCATGACGTCGCGGTCGGCCAGGTCGGCGATGCCCAGGCGCTCCAGGGCGTCGGCCGCCAGCCTGCGGTGCCCCTCGGTCACCTCGCGGCGCAGGGGCAGCCCCAGCGTGCCGAAGAGCCCGCCCGCCACGACGTCGGCCGCCGGCAGGTGCACGCGCACCTGGTCGTGCATGGTGCCGCTCACCACCCCCAGGCAGGTGCGGATGTCGGAGAGCGCGGGGCGGTCCTGGCCGCGGAAGCGCACGGGCGGCTCGTCGCGGTGCAGCGGCAGTACCTCGCGGGTGAGCAGCTGCACGAACGTGGACTTGCCCGCGCCGTTGGGCCCGAGCAGCGCGACGGACTCCCCCTCGGCCAGCGAGAAGGACCCCACCGAGAGGATGGTCTTTCCCGTGCGGCGCACCTGGGCGTCGCGGAGCTCGAACAGCGGCGGCCTCCCCCCGGGCGCCTCCGGAGCTCGTGGGGAGGCCGCCGCTGTTCGAGC
>NZ_CAJMXC010000074.1:0-9751 GCF_905219715.1 Olsenella sp. CU969 | reverse complement strand
TTTATTTCAATGGAAAGCCTATATAAAATTTGTCACACATTAGATTGTGATATAGGCGATGTCATTGAGTTTACCGAAAAATGACCGTATGATTAGGAGAGATTGCATGATGCAGCGGCCATTGACCTGTGTTGAGATATGTGCAGGAGCTGGTGGACAAGCCCTTGGTCTTGCGATGGCTGGGTTTGTTCATGTAGCTCTGGTTGAATATGAAGCCGATTATTGCGAGGTTTTGAGAAAAAACCGGCCAGAATGGAATGTTATCTGTGCGGATGTTCACGATTTTGATGGAAGGCCATACAGAGGCGTTGATTTATTGGCGGGTGGTGTGCCTTGTCCCCCGTTTTCTGTTGCTGGCAAACAGCTTGGACAGGATGATGACCGGGATTTGTTTCCAGAGGCAATCAGACTAATCCAGGAAATGAAACCGAAAGCGGTCATGCTGGAAAACGTCCGTGGCTTTTTAGACCCCAGCTTTGAGGCATACCGTAGCCACATTTTCAAATCGATTCGAGATTTAGGGTATGTTACTCATATCAAGCTACTGAATGCCTCAGACTTTGGTGTTCCCCAGCTTCGCCCAAGAGTTGTCATTATCGGCATACGAAAAGATCAATATGGGGCGTTTTCCTATCCAGAGGACAAACCAGACAGTGCCAAAACAGTTGGCGAAACACTGTATGATTTGATGGCAGAAAACAAGTGGACTGGGGCAAAACGGTGGGCAGAGCAAGCGGATCGTATCGCTCCAACACTGGTGGGTGGTTCCAAGAAGCATGGTGGGCCTGACCTTGGCCCTACCAGAGCTAGAAAAGCATGGGCTGAACTTGGTATAGATGGTCGGGGAATTGCGGATGCAGCACCTGCTCCTGGCTTTGAGGGAATGCCTCGGCTCACCAGCCGGATGATGGCCCGGATTCAAGGATTTCCTGATACATGGACATTTGGTAGCCGGAAAACAGTTGCCTGCCGGATGATCGGAAACGCATTTCCGCCCCCCGTAGCGAAAGCGGTGGGAGAACAGATAAAGGAGTGCCTTGCACATGGATGCGCTGATAGCCAGAGCAAGATTTCACTTTCACGAGCAGTTGTTTGAAACAAATACGCTGACTTTGACCTCTGCTGGTGTGGCCTCTAATGCGGATACCAGCAGCCGGGGGTCAAAGGCTATATCCAGGAAAATAGTTGATATTCTTGTTAATGAGCATCATCATACTGTCAATCAGGTCGATAAGATTTCTGGACAGACATTAGGCAAACAGTTTGAATTGCTCACAATGCAGTTTTTACAGGAAACCTTCCCGCAGCTTCAAAATCTCCGTCCTGGACGGTGGACTATTTTGCAGTTGGGGAACAACAATAAGCTAAAGACCAGCGATTTTGCCCAATATGAGCATTTGGCTTATTTAAGTGCGTTGACTGCACAAAATGCCCAGCTCGCCGCCTCGTTGGGAAACGATTACCTGGTTGCTCCCGATGTTGTAGTTTACCGTGATTTGTATGAGGACAGCGAGATCAACAAACTGCAATGTGTAGTCGATGCGGATACCAGCAGGATGGCGGACATAAGAAAGGCCAACGGTGGGAAACCGTTGCTTCATGCCAGCGTATCAGCCAAATATACCATGCGGAGTGACCGGGCGCAGAACAGTCGGACAGAGGCCCTTAACCTGATCCGCAACAGGAAAGGTCATCTCCCCCATATCGTTGTAGTAACTGCGGAGCCGATGCCGAACCGTCTTGCATCTCTGGCGCTTGGTACAGGGGACATCGACTGCGTGTACCACTTTGCGCTGTATGAACTGATGCGTGCGGTTGAGGAAGTTGGGTCAGAGGATGCTGTTGAGACATTAGAAACACTCGTCCAAGGGAAACGGCTGAAGGATATTTCTGACCTTCCTCTGGATTTATCTGTGTAATGGCCGATACGATTACGCCAGAGCGGCGGAGCGAAATCATGTCCCACATCAAAAGCAAGGATACCAGCATTGAGCTTATGGTGCGGAGATACTTGTTTGCGTTGGGATACCGCTATCGTGTCAATTACAAGGCCCTTCCAGGTAAGCCGGACATAGTGTTCACCAAAAAGAAAATTGCAATCTTTATTCATGGTTGCTATTGGCATGGGCATGATTGTGGGAGCCGGTATGCACATTCCAGTAAGTCAAACAAAACATACTGGGGTCCAAAGATTCAACGGACACAGCAGCGGGATCAGGGACATATTACCCGACTAGAAGCAGATGGGTGGAAAGTGATTGTGCTGTGGGAGTGTCAATTGAAAAGCAATCCAGATGTAATATTTGCCCAATTGCAAAAGCAACTAAATTCGTTGTGAGTATAGTGACTTGAAAGGAGTTCTATAATGCCAGACGGAAAGACCGAATATCTTCAAATGTTACAGGAACCAATTTGTAGAATGTCAACCATCTCCGCAATCTTCAAGGGATTTGCTGCTACTATTGTAGCGGGCATATCTGCGATTTCATATTCTACTACAAATCTGTGGGTTCTTGGCCTTTCATTCCTTCCGGTATTAGCCTTTGCTATTATGGATGTATATTACTTGAAATTAGAGCGCAAATTCCGTTTTTTATTTGATCAAGTACGGCAAGATAAGGGAGCGAGTGGGAGTAAAACACCGGTTCATAGGTGATTTTAAGAACGGCCCGGCGAATCATCGTCGGGCCGTTTCCTTTCCTTGACCCTTACGCCGCGTCATAGCTCACACTGACGACAGTTGCTCAAGANGCCGCGAGATCGGAGAAGACGTGAGCGTCCCCGTGGACAGAACGTACACCACCAAGGAACTGGCCGACCTGGCTGGTGTGAGTTCGCGCACGCTTCGCTACTACGATCAGATCGGGTTGCTTGTTCCAGCGCGCGCCGCGAACGGGTACCGGGTCTACAACGCTGCGGACATGCACAGGCTGCAGCATATCCTGCTCCTGCGGTCTTGCGGCGTCCCCCTGGAGTCGGTCGAGGACGCGCTCGACAGGTCGGATTTCGACCTCGCATCCATGCTTCAAGAGCATCTGACCCTTCTTTGTCGACAGAGGAAAGAATTGGACGAGACCATCGCCACGGCGANGATCGCCGTGGCGGGATTGGAGGCTTTTGGAAAAATGGATGATAAAGAGCGATTCGAACAAATAAAGAAGCAGTCGGTCGCCGACTTCGAGAATGAGTACGGCCAAGAGGCTCGTTCGCTCTACGGCGATGCGGCCATCGACGAGGCGAACGAGCGCATGCTCGGGATGAGCAAGACGGCATGGGATGCCAAGGAGGAGCTGGAGCAGCGCATCAAGGACAGCCTGATCGTGGCGATGGCCACAGGCGATCCGGCCTCACCTGAGTCAAGGCTCGTTGCCGGCATGCACGCCCAATGGATCAAGGTGCACTGGGGAGAAGGCGCCTACACCCCTGAGGCGCATCGATCTCTGGCCCAGGGCTATCTGGCAGACCCGCGCTTCGTGGAATACTACGACGGCGCCTGTGGTGACGGCGCCACCGAGTTCCTCTGCCGGATCATCGAGGCAAATATCGAGTAACGCCTCAAACGCCAGGAAGTTGTCGTGGGCGGCATGCGTGTGACAACATGCATGCCGCCCTTACAGGAAACACCATCTCTGGGCTATCGGTGCGGCTTGCTCTTGGTGATAAGATTTCTCTTGGTTTCGGGGAGTGGGGGTAGGACATTCTGAATCTATGAGGGAGGCCGGGCGCGGCCCCCCTCTTTTCGTCTCACGAGAAGGGGCCAATGAACATCGAAGGAATCACCCTGCGCGAGGCTGTGGCCGACGACCTGGACGCCATCGCCCTCATCTACAACTCCCTCTGGTGCAACTGGATCCGCAAGGCGGGCGCCTGGGAGGACTGGGCCCTCTGCGGGAGGTTCAACGCCGCGATGCAGCTCCAGCGCTCCCCCATCACGCTGATGGCCGAGCGAAACGGCGCCGTCGTCGGCGCGCGCCTCGTGGGCGTGTTCGAAAACGGCGCCCCGGTGAGGAACCCTCGCTGGCAGCCGGTCTACGAGGAGCTCCTCGCTAAAGGCCACCGAGCGGGCCGAGACCGCCGACGAGGACCTCGAGGGGTCGCTCTTCGGCGACTCGCGGGAGAAGGCCACGGCCGACCGCTTTGCCGCCACCGGCGACGAGTACGCCCAGGCGCAGATCAACCTCATCGTCATCAAGCCGGAGTGGCAGGGCGCAGGTCTTGGACGGCACCTTGTCGAGGAGGCGCGCAGGCGCATGCGCGAGGCGGGCTGCACCCGGTTCTTCCTCATGAGCGACAACCGCTCCAACTACCACTTCTACGACCACCTGGGCATGGCCCGCATCGCCGAGGACCACAGCCAGGACACCGGCGACAACTTCATCGTCTACGTCTACGGCGGGGAGGCCTAGGGCCGGGCCCTGCCGGCCGTGGCACGCAGGCGCCCCCGACGGTCNACAGGCTGCCGGGGGCGCCTGCTTTTGGAGGGAGGTGCACCAGGTGGCTGGTTGGTGCAGGGCAGGAGCCCTCCTCGGCCCGAAAAGTCCCCCATCACAGCATGGGCTCATGCTCCTCGGCCGACCCGTCGGCACCAAAGCGAAAGCAGCTGTACCTCCGGGCGACCGTGTCGTACTTGAGCACCGGGATCCGATGGCTCACATGCACGGAGCCGTCGAGGTAGTAATGGCTCTGGCCGTCCCAGTAGACGTCGTGGAACCACGGGTCGTCCGCGATGGTGGCGGTGCCCACGTGCCCGGCGATCACGTCCTTCAAAAACGCGCCGGTGCTCCAGGGGAACTTCTCGCAAAAGTAGGCGTCCTCGGACCCGTACCTCCACAGGTCCTGCGCCTCCTCGTCCACCCCGGCATGGACGAATATCTGCGTGTCGGTCTCCCAGTAATACGGGAGCCCGCGCAGCCACGCGACCACGGGGTCGTCCGCCGACGCCACGGCCCTGTGGTCCTCGAGGTACGCGAGCTCGTGGTTGCCCATGAGCGCGATCACCTGGCCGGGATGCTCGCCCTGGATCCCCATGATGAGCCGGATCATGGCAGTGTCGGTGTCCGGCGGCGCCATGTAGTCGCCGCACAGGACCAGCCGGTTGGCGGGGTCGTCCAGGTCCACGACCGACAGGGCCCGNTCGAACGCCNCCATGTCGCCATGCATGTCGCTCATCGCATAGATGANAGCCACGGCACCCTCCGATCTCTCGGCCCCATGACAAGGTACCCCAGGTCGACCTGTCACTCCGACCCTACCGCCGACCGGCCGGAGGAGACAATCAATGTCTGATATCCTCCCATACCATAGACAGCTGCATGCCAGGCGGCCAGCCGGCCCCGTTGGCGGGCCGTTTGCGACCGCCGAGAGACCCATGGGGGGTGACCGTCCTACCGTGTCCAAGAAGTCCCGGGCCACCGATGGCGCCGCCCCGGTCCTGGCCCGCCTGGCCGGGGCCCTGGTCGTCGTGTTCCTGGTCACCCTGGTCGCCTTCCTGCTCTCGTACCTCNCCCCCACCNACGCCGCGGTGAGGTCGTTCGCTGAGGCGGGCGTCTCCCCCACGGAGTCGCAGCTCGCCGAGAAGCGCGCGGAGCTGGGCCTCGACAGGCCCTTTACCGAGCAGTACGCCGGCTGGCTGGCGGGCGTCTTCCGCGGCGACCTCGGGACCTCCCTCAGAAGCGGCGAGCCGGTGGCCGAGGTACTGCTCGACGCGCTGCCCTACACCCTCGCCCTGGCCCTCTCGTCCATCGTACTGNNGCTNCTCGCCTCCGTGCCCCNCGCCCTGGCCTGCGCCTACTGGCAGGGAGGGCCCCTGGACAGGGCCGTGCAGGCGGCCACCTACCTCNTCTGCTCCATGCCCTCGTTCTTTGTGGCGCTCCTGCTGCTCTACGTGTTCTCCGTGCGCCTGAGGATGCTCGACGNCCTCTCGACCAGGGACCTGGCGGGCATCCTCCTGCCCACCGTCGCGACGACGCTCCCGCTGTCGGCATGGCTCACGCGTCAGCTGCGGACGGTCGCCATAGGGCAGCTCTCGTCGGCCTATGTGGACGGCCTCCGGGCGCGGGGCGTCCCGGAGCCGCGCATCGTCCTTGTCCATGTGCTCAAGAACAGCCTGGTGCCGCTCCTCACCCTCGCCGGCACGGCCTTCGGGATGCTGCTGGGGGGCTCGGCGATCGTGGAGGGCATCTTCGGCTGGCCCGGTCTCGGGTTCGAGTCCATCAAGGCCGTGGGTCACCGGGACTACCCCCTCATAGGCGCCTACGCGCTCGTGGCGGCCGTCGCGTACCTGCTCGTCAACGCCGCCGTCGACGGCGCCTGCCGGCTCATCGACCCCTCCATCGAGGGGGAGGCGGGGGATGACTAGGGCGCGCGACAGGCGAAGGCTCTTATTTGCAGCGGCCCTGACCTGCGCCTTCGTCGGGTTTCTCCTCGTCGCGCCGGCATTTCTCCCCGTCANCGTGAACGCGACGGACCTGGGGGAGGCCCTCAGGGCGCCGGGCGACGGCCACCTGCTGGGGACCGACTCCCTGGGCAGGGACGTCCTCATGCGCACCGTCGCCGGGGGTCGGGAGTCGGTGCTCCTGGGGCTCGCCACCGTCGCCGTGGTGGCAGCGGTGGGCGTGGCGATGGGTCTGCTCGGCGGCTATCTCGGAGGGCCGTGGGGCTACGTCGTGGACAAGGTGGTCACGGCCTTCCAGGCCTTCCCGAGCTTCGTCCTCGCGGTGGCTGTCGCGGGCGTCCTCGGCCCGGGGGTGCCCAACATGGTGCTGGCCATAGCCGCGGTGTACTGGACGCAGTTCGCCAGGCTCTCGCGGGCCATGGCCGCGTCGTTCAGGCAATCAGACCGCCTCAAGGCGGCGAGGATGTGCGGAGCGCCCACCGGGGCCATAGTCGTCCGCTACCTGCTGCCCCAGGTGGCAGGGCCCACGATCACCCTGGCGGCGCTCTCCGTGAGCGACGTGGTCCTCACCATGGCGGGCCTCTCCTTCATCGGCCTGGGCCCCGAGCGACCCACCAACGACTGGGGCGCCATGATGGCCGAGGCCCAGCCCACCTTCCAGTACGCCGTCTGGTGCATGCTTGTGCCCATGGCGGCGCTCTTCCTGACCGTGGCGATCTTCAACCTTTTGGGCGACACGCTGCGCGAGGCACTCGACGCCGGGTCGCAGACCCACGGCGGCGCCCGGCCCAGCGGGCCCGCGGGGAGCGCCCGAGACACGACCCGATGAACCTGGGGGAGACCATGACCCGACCCGTCACGACGGCGCGGCCCGCGATGGCCGCACTCATCCTATTGCTCGGCGCCCTCCTGCTCGCGGGGTGCTCCGGCGGCGGGCAGACCGCCCCCCGTGCCTCCGGCGAGAAGACCCTCCATGCCGGCTCCACCACCCACTTCTCCGCCGAGACCATGGACCCCGCCTCCGAGTGGGACAGCTGGTACCTCACCTACTACGGCATCGTGGAGACCCTCTTCAGGGTGGGCGACGACCTCACCCCGGAGCCCTGGCTGGCCGCGGGGGCCGAGCGGGTGGACGACCGCACCTGGAAGGTGACCCGCAACGACGGCATCGAGTTCTCCAACGGCGAGGCCGTGGACGCCGCGGCCGTGAAGGCCTCCTGGGAGCGCACCTTGGAGAGGAACCCGCGCGGGATGNAGACCCTGCCCTGCGANAGGCTCACGGCGGAGGGCAACNCCCTCACCATCAGGACCAGGGAGGCCGTGCCCTCCCTGGAGAACGCCCTGTGCGACCCGCTCCTGTGCGTGTACTACGTGGGCGACGACGTCGACTACGCAAGGGAGANCCCGGGCACGGGCCCCTACATGATGCGGGAGTTCGAGGCCGAGAGCCACATCGTCATGGGCCCCAACGAGCACTACTGGCGGGGCACCCCCAAGCTCTCAGAGGTGCGGCTCACGTGCTTCTCCGACGACAACGCCATCACCATGGCCATGCAGAACGGGGAGATCGACGCCGTGGCGATGCCCTCCGCCTCCACCCTGGCCACCCTCGCCCGGGACGGCGACGGCGACTACCGGGTCTCCCGGAAAACGACCTCCCGCGCCGACTTCATCTGCATGAACATGACCCACCCCGTCATCCAGAACGCGGTGGTGCGCACGGCCGTCGCATACTGCATCGACCGGGACGGCTACGCGGACGTCGTCTGCCAGGGCAACGCCACCCCGAGCTGGGGCGTCTACAGCCGGACCCTGCCCTTCGGGGGCACCGAGGGCCTCCGGGTGACCGTGGACCGCTGCGACGTGGCGGCGGCCGCCCGGGTCCTCGAGGAGGCCGGGATAACCGACACCGACGGCGACGGCGTCCGCGAGCTCGACGGCGCCCCGGTGGAGCTCNACCTCTACACCTGCACCAGCTACGAGCGCTTCGTCCAGATCGCCGACGACCTCCAGTCCAAGCTCGCCCAGGCCGGCATACGGCTCCGGATCGTCCCCACCGACTACTTCCTGGAGGACAAGGGGACCTGGGCCGAGGACGACCCCGACATGACCCTCGACAGCTCCGCCATGGCCCCCACCGGCGACCCGGCCTACTTNGCGAGGACCCACTTCGTCACCGGCGCCTCGGCCAACTACGGCGGCTACTCCAACGGGGAGGTGGACGCCCTCGTCGCGCGGCTGGACGAGACCTTCGACNAGGACGAGCGCAACGGGATCGCGCGCCGGATCGCCCAGGTGGTGCTGGACGACAACCCCTGCGTCTTCTTCTCCAACCCCGACGCGACGGTGCTGAGCACCTCGGCCGTGTCCGGTCTCGACGTGGCGCCCTCGGAGTACTATTTCGTGACGGTCGACACCGACGTCGCCTGACCCCCCCCCCGACGCGGGCGCGGGGCACAGGGCCGGCAGAAAGCGCGCCACCCATGGANGGACTGCTCGAGATAGACTCCCTCACCGTGAACTACGGCCCCAACCGGGCCCTGGCCTCGGTGAGCCTTGGGCTGGGTGCCGGGGAGAGCCTCGCCGTCGTGGGCGAGAGCGGGTCGGGCAAGAGCACGCTGCTGCGCTCCATCGCACGGCTGCTGCCGCGCCAGGCCCGCATCGAGTCGGGCGCCATCGAGTTCCGCGGCACCGACCTCGTCACGGCGCCGGGCAGGGTGCTGCGGTCCCTGCGAGGGTCGCAGATAGCCTACGTCTTCCAAAACGGGCGGGAGTCCCTGGACCCGCTGTTCACCGTCGGGCGGCAGCTCGACGAGGTGCTCCGGGCCCACGGCAAGGAGGTGCCGCCCTCCTGGGGGGAGGCCCTCCTCCGGAGGATGGGCATAGAGGACCCCGGGCGGGTCCTGGCGACGTTTCCCCGGGAGCTGTCCGGCGGCCAGTGCCAGCGGGTGGCCGTGGCGCTCTCCGTGGCGTGCGGCCCCAGCCTGCTGCTGGCCGACGAGCCCACCGGCGGCCTGGACGAGGAGGCCCGGGACAAGGTGGGCGGGCTGCTCGGGGACCTCAACGCGAGGGAGGGCGTGGCCCTCGTCACGGTGACCCACGACATCGGGTTCGCCGCGCAGGTGGCCCGGCGGATCGCCGTGATGAGGGGCGGGAGGATCGTGGAGGAGGGCCCCACCGAGCGGGTGATGGCGAGGCCGTCGCAGCCCTATACCCGGGAGCTCATCGACGCCGTGCCGAGGACGGAAAGGACGTTCAGGAGGGTCGGCGATGGGGCCTGAGGGCGGCGGGGACGGCGTTCACCGGCTGGGGGGCGTGTCCAAGAGGTACCGGCGGTCCGGGCTGCTCGCCCTGGAC
>NZ_CAJMXC010000073.1:6715-9799 GCF_905219715.1 Olsenella sp. CU969 | reverse complement strand
CCGGCTCTCCTCCGCACCCGTCGCCTCGGGTGTCACCACCGGGGACGACGGCGTGGCCCGGTTCGTGGAGGGGAACGGCGACCCCCTCAACTTCGCCGACCGCTACAACCAGGCCACCGGTGACGGGTTGCTCTACGTGCTTCGGGAGACCCGGGCGCCCGCGGGCTACAAGTCGCTGCCCCAGGACATCGTGCTCTCCTACAACCCGGCCACCAGCCAGTTCAGGGTCAACAACCGCTACCAGACCGGAGCCTACGCCGGTTTCAACGTCCTTGTGACCGGGCAGCCGGGAGGCATCTTCTACGGCGACTTCGCCGAGGACGGCGGCCTGGTGTCAAAGCCCGACGGCGCCACGCCCATCGACACCGACACCCAGCGCGGCGGCCTCGTCCTGGCGGTGCCCATGCTGAGGAGGGCGGACGCCTGGCTGCCCCTCTACGGCGACAACCTCAACGGCTTCGNCGCCNTGGAGTACGNGCGGAGCGANGACTACGGGGAGCGCCTCGTGCAGGTGCGGCGGGCGACCCTCGCCGGTGCCCTGCGTCAGGCGGCCCTGTACGCCCGGGACAGTGGCGCCCAGCCGTGGTACCTCGGTTGGGACGAGGCCACGGGGCGCATCGCCGGCACCCTCTACGACCTGCCCGGGCGCTCCGACCGCTACCTCCAGGTCAACGCCCAGGGGGACATGCGCATGCTCTACGGCTTCATCGACGCCGAGGCCATCGCCGAGGTGACGGGCCTCGGCCCCGAGGCGGTGGGGGCCATGGCCCCGGAGGAGCGCTACCTCGCCCTGGGCCAGGCGGTCCAGGGAGACGACGTGGACGGGCTCCTCGACCGCCTCGACCTGGCCGCCCCGGAGGCGGTCTCCAGGGGCTACTCCGCCGTGGACATCCGCGACTTCGTCCGCAACTACCGCTCGGTGATCAACGTGCCCAACGAGGTACGGCAGCTCCGCGTGATGAAGGTGGNCCAGANGGGTGCCCCCGTGAACGGGGCCACCTTCTCCCTCTACGACAATGCCGCCTGCGANGGCGCGCCCGTGGCCGCGGGTACCACGGCCACGGTGGACGGGGTCGACGGCATGCTCGTATTCGGGCCCGGCGAGGCCCAGGAGGACGGCCACGGCCGGATGGTCTGGCCCGACACCCCGGCCACCTCCGACAACTCCTCCATGGCCACCTACTACCTCAAGGAGACCGGCGTCCCCGAGGGCTACGAGGCCAACGACACTGTGATCCCCGTGAAGGTGGGCGTCTACTCCATCTACGCCGACGCGGGTGACGCCGACGACGGCGTCACAGTCATGGCCGGGGTGGGCAAGCTCACCCAGACCATGGTCAAGTACACCAAGGGCGATGTGAACATCACCCTCCGGCGTATCCTGGCCGCGGGGCAGACGAAGCCGAGCGGTGGATGGGACGGCGACTGGACCGCCATGGAGCTCCCCGACTCCGGCGATCCCGCCCAGCCCCGTATCATGCGTCTCGTCTACGGTCAGAACGCCCTGGTCGACTACGGGCTGTCCGACGAGGACGGCGGCCNGACCGTGCGCCCGTTCTTCGTCACCGACACCGGCTACGTCCGTGCCGCGGTGAGCCAGGACACCCAGGCCCTTCGCACCGAGAGCGGGGCCAGCGGGGTCAACTTCGACGACATCGAGGGNCNGGACATCACCGGGCTCTTCAGCCTGCTCAACGTCGTGGTGGTCACCGACCGCGAGGTGGACCCGGAAAAGACCGGCACCCTCGAGGTGAGCAAGACGGTGGAGGGCGACGGCCTCACCTCCGAGGACTACCTGCGCAGCTTCTCCTTCACCTTCGAGTTCACNGACGGGGAGGGCAGGCCCCTCGACGGCGACCGCTCCTACCACTTCATCGGCCGGGACGAGTGGGGCTCCCTCAAGAGCGGCGACACCATCCCCCTCCACCACGGCGAGACCATAGAGGTCCGCGGCCTGCCCGCAGGCACCCGCTACCGGGTGACCGAGACCGTGCCGGACGGATCGGGCTTCTNCACCAAGACGCCGTACGACGCCGTCCATGAGGGCGTCGTCGAGATAGGGGAGGACGACCCCGACGGCAAGGTGTTCTCGGCCCCCTTCGTGAACGCCAAGGGTGTGGCCACGCTGCGCCTGGTGAAGACGGACGGCGCCACGTCCGCGCCCCTGGCCGGGGTGACCTTCGAGCTCTACGCCCTCGGCGAGGGCGGGGAGGCGGTCGGCGACGCCCTGGAGAGGGCCACCACCGCGGAGGACGNGTCCGTCACCCTCACCCACGGGTTCCCCGAGACCGGCTCCGCCCGCTTCGCCCTGCGGGAGGTGGCGGCCCCCGACGGCTATGCCGCCCCGGCGGCGCCCATCGTCCTCGCGTGTGACGACGGCGTCCTGAGCGTGGCCAACNCCCGTGAGTCCGGTGCCCAGATGGGCGACGCCGTGGGCGGGGCGCCCGTGGTGGAGGTTGCCAACGTGCCCACCGCGACGCTGTCCCTGTCCAAGGAGGTGCTGCCCGCCGAGGGCGGCTCCGGCCTCACGGACGACCAGAGGAACCAGGCCTTCACGTTCGACGTGGCGGTGACGGTGCCGGAGGCGTGCGCGCTCCCGGAGAGACTGGCCGTGTCCGTAGCCTCCGACGGCGGCGAGCCCGAGGAGACCGAGGTGGCCGTGGCGGCCGACAGCACCGACCCCGCCCGGGGCACGTTCGGGCTGGGACTCTCCCACGGCCAGACGGCCACCGTGTCCGGCCTGCCCGTGGGTACCGAGGTGGAGGTGACCGAGGGGGACGCCCCCGGCTACCAGGCGGTGGACAAGGTCCTCGAGGGCGTGGTGGAGAGTGACGGGTGCGCGCTGGGCTTCACGAACACGGCGGTGTGGCCCGACCTCTCCATCGAGAAGTCCCAGAGCGCTACGGGCGACCCCGACTCCTTCACCGACGGGCCTATCGCCGTGGTGGAGGGCCAGACCGTCACCTACCGGCTGACGGTGACCAACGGCGGCGATGACGCGGCCCGGGGCGTCACCGTGACCGACGCGGTGCCCCAGGCCCCGGTGGAGCCCGCCGGCGCCGACGGGCCGGCCCTCGCCTACGT
>NZ_CAJMXC010000073.1:0-6670 GCF_905219715.1 Olsenella sp. CU969 | reverse complement strand
GCCGGCGCCGACGGGCCGGCCCTCGCCTACGTCGACGGCTCGGCCCGGGTGGTGGACGGCGCCGGCGAGGCCTCCTATGACCGCGACTCCAAGACCGTGACGTGGGTCTTGGGCGACCTTCCCGCGGGGGAGAGCCGCACCGTCGAGTTCTCGGCGACGGTCCCCTGGGTGGGCGAGGCCACCGAGTGGGAGAACGTGGGCGTCGCCCGGTATGCCAACAACCCGCACGGGCCCGACGCCGAGCTGCCGACCGACCCGGTGAGGGTGGGCACCGACCTGGGGACGGGGGCGCTCGGGGTCTCCAAGACCGTGACCGCCGCCGACGGCTCTGAGCCCACCGACGACCAGCGCGGCGCCCGGTTCCACTTCACCGTGCGCCTGGCCCATCCCCGGGTGCCCCTGCCGGCCCAGGTGACGGTGGACTATGACGACAACGGCGCGCCCATGGGCAGTGAGACCGTGACCCTCGCCAACTACACCCAGCTCGGCGGCATGCTCGCCGTCTCGCTCTCCCACGGCCAGACGGCCACGGTGCGGGGGCTGCCCGACGGCACCTTCTACACCGTGACCGAGGACCCCGCGGAGGGCTTCGAGGCCGAGAGGGACAAGGCCAGCGGCGCCGTGGGCCTCGCCGGCGCCCAGGCGGCCTTCGTCAACAGGGCCCTGCCGCCCGACGAGCCCGACCCCGTGCTCGGCTCCCTCTCCATCGCCAAGACCGTGGCCGGGGCGGCCACCGACGACGACCGGGCCCGCGCCTNCACGTTCTCCCTGTCCCTCCTCGACGGGGAGGGCAGGCCCCTGGCGGGGAGCTTCCCGGCGACCATGGCCGACGGCTCGGCCTCGGAGGTCTCCCACGGCTCCACGTTCGCCCTGGCCCATGGGCAGCAGGTNACGGTGGACGGGCTGCCCCAGGGCACCCGCTACGCCGTGACCGAGGAGGAGACGGAGGGCTTCGAGGCGGTCTCGGTGGGCCAGGAGGGCGTCGTCCCCGGTGATGCGGAGGCCTCGGCGACCTTCGTCAACGTGCGGGAGCCCCAGGACCCCGAGCCCGGACCCGGGCCCGGGCCCGAGGAGCCCGTCGGCGACGTGGCGGTCTCCAAGACCGTCGACCCCGCCGGCGCCCAGGACGNCNACTTTGAGCGGGCCTTCACCTTTGTCCTCTCCCTGACCGACGGCGACGGGGCCCCTCTCGGCGGCACGGTGGACGCCGAGTTGCTGGACGGCGCGGACGTCTCCTCCCTCACCCTCGGCGACGGNGGCCGGTTCGAGCTGCGCNACGGCCAGGTGCTCCTGATCCACGGCCTGCCGGTGGGCACCCGCTACGCCGTGGCCGAGGAGCCGTCTGACGGGTTCACCGCCGCCGAGCCCACGCTGGAGGGGGCGGTCGAGGAGGGCTCCTCCACCGGCAGCCTCGCCTTCGTCAACCGCCGGGTGGCGCCGCCCGCCCTCAAGGTCGAGAAGACCCAGGCACCGGTGGCGGCCGACGGCACGGCCTCCGGGCTCACCTCCGACGGCCTCCAGGTGCCCGAGGGGGCCACGGTGGAGTACCGCCTCACGGTGACCAACACCGGCGAGGCGGCGGCCGAGGACGTGGAGGTGTCCGACGAGGTCCCCGCCACGGCCACCAAGACGTCGCCCGGCACCTCGGCCCCCGCCGGGACCGTGGACCTGCCCCTGACCTACGTGGACGGCTCCGCCTCGGATGGCGGCGTCTTCCGGCCGGCGGACGCCGACGGGGCGGCCCGGGTGACATGGCGCCTCGGGACCCTTGCGGGCGGTGAGTCGCGCACGGTGAGCTTCAGGGTCGCCCTTCCCGTGCCCGACGCGCCTGTCACCCCGGAGGACTCCGGTGCCGTGTGGAGCTGGCGCAACGTGGCCGTGGCCCGCTTCGCCAACAACCCCGACAACCCTGCCGACCCCTCCGATCCGCCCGCCGACATCCCCTCGAGCCCCGTGGACGTGGAGGAAGGGGAGCCGCGCCCGCTCGTGGAGATCCACAAGCACCAGCATGTGAAGGGCTCCGACGCGGGGTTCGGCCAGGAGGGCGCCGACTCGCCCCTGCCCGTGGAGCCCGGTGACACGGTGGTCTACCGGCTGCGGGTGGTCAACAACGGCGCCGGCGCGGCCCCCGACGTGGTGGTGCGCGACCCGCTCCCCGACGGCCTCGCCTACGTGGAGGGGTCCGCCTCCCACGGGGGCGTCTACGACGGGGGCGCCCGCACCCTCGTCTGGCATCTCGGCGAGCTGGCGTCCCGCGGCACCGTGGAGCTGACCTTCGAGGTGGAGGTCCCGACGGTGGCGGAGGCCACGGTCTGGCACAACGTGGCCGTGGCCGACCACGGGACCCCCGACGACCCGTCCTCCCGGGTGGAGGTGCCGCCCTCCGAGGACGTGTTCGTCGCCACCGACGTGGCCCACCTGGCCCTGAGGAAGGAGCAGTCCCTGGCCGGCGGCGCCTTCACCGCCGACCCCGTGGAGGGCCGCGGCGGCGACCTGCTCACCTACCGCCTCGCCGTGACCAACGACGGCGCGGCCGTCGCCCGCGGCGTCACGGTCACCGACATGGTGCCCCAGACCCCGGTGGAGCCGTCCGGCTCCCAGGGGCCGGCCCTCGGGTACGTGGAGGGCTCGGCCGGCATCGCGGGCTCTCCGGAGGCGGGCTCCTTCGACGTCGAGACCGGCACCGTGTCNTGGGACGTAGGCGATCTCCGGCCCGGCCAGACGGTCTTCGTCCACTTCTCCGTGAGGCTGCCCGAGGTGGCCGCGGGGGCAAAGGTCACCTGGGAGAACGTGGGCGTGGCCCGCTTTGAGAACGACCCGGCCGGCCCGGGGACCGACATCCCGTCCAACGGGGTCGAGGTGACGGTGGAGGGCGACCCCGACCCGGTGACGCCCCCCGACGAGCCTGCCCCGGCGACGGGCTCGATCGCCGTCTCCAAGACGGTGGAGGGCGGCGACGAGGGCCACCGNCAGACCGCCTTCGTGTTCGAGCTTGTGCTCACGGACGCCCAGGGTGAGCCGCTGGCCGGTGACTTTGNGTGGGAGCGCTCCGACGGCGCCTCCGGCACGGTCGCCTCCGGGGACACCCTCGAGCTCTCCCACGGCCAGATAGCGGTGGTGGGCGGACTGCCGGAGGGCNCCCGCTGGACCCTCACCGNGCNCGAGGCCGAGGGCTTCTCGGCCAGGGAGCCCTCCCTCGGGGGCGAGGTCCCTGCCGGGGGCGTGGCCACGGCGGTGTTCGTGAACGNNGTGGACGAGGACCCGGGCGAGCCCGATGACCCGAATGGCCCCGATGACCCGGGCGGCCCTGAGGGCCCGGGCGATCCGGGCGAGCCGGAAGATCCTGGCAAGCCCGATGACCCTGAGGGTCCAGATGACCCGAACGGGCCCGAGGATCCTGAGGGGCCGGATGACCCGGCCGCGCCCGATGACCCGGGTGAGCCGGGCGCACCCGACGGGCCCACGGGGACCCCGGACGGTCCCGGGCCCGGGGCGAGCCGTCCGACGGCAGGGGCAGGGGGCCGGTCCACCGGTGCCGCCCGCATCGCCTCCACCGGCGACGTCGGGGCGCCCGTCCTCGGGCTGGCGCTCGCCGCCGCGGTCGTGGCCGCGGGTCTCGTCCGGGCCGTTCGCCGCTGACGTCCCGGCCGGCGGCGCCCGCCCGTCGAGAGGTACCAAAACGGGGCCGCGCCCGCAGTCAACCTGCGGGCGCGGCCCCGTTCCCATGGGGGTGCGGCCGGGCTACGCGCCCACGACCTCCAGGTCCTTGGGGTGGTGGTTGAGCACCTGCGACCCGTTCTCGGTCACGCACACGAGGTCCTCGATGCGCACGCCGAACCTCCCGGGCAGGTAGATGCCGGGCTCCACCGAGAAGCACATGCCGGGCTCCACGGGGGCCGTGTGGGCGCTGGAGACGTCGCCGGGCTCGTGGACCTCCAGGCCGATGGAGTGGCCGGTGCGGTGGGTGAAGTACTCGCCGTACCCGGCGCGCTCGATGACCTCGCGGGCGGCGCGGTCGATGGCGGCGAAGCTCACGCCCGGGGCCGCCACCTGCTCGGCCTCGGCGTTGTCGGCCTCCACGGCCTCGTAGACCCGGCGGAACTCCTCGTCCGGCTCGGCTCCGAAGAAGAACGTGCGGGTCATGTCGGCGCAGTAGCCGCCCAGACGGCAGCCCACGTCGAAGAGCGCCACCATGCCGGGCTCGAGGGCGGTGCCGTCGGGCTCGTGGTGCGGGTCGGCGGCGNTGGCGCCGAAGGAGACGATGGGGTCGAAGGAGTTGCCGTCGGCGCCGAGGNGGCGGTACTCACCCTCGAGGGCCTCGGCGATCTGCCGCTCGGTCACGCCGGTCTTGAGCTGGTCCTTGAGCCAGTCCATGGCGCGGTCGTTGACGGCCGAGGCGGCGGCCATGGCCTCGCGCTCGTCGGCGTCCTTGCGGGCGCGGGCGTCGTCCACGGCCGAGGAGGCCAGGCGGAACGACGACGCGGCGCCGGCCTCCATGAGGGGAAGCAGCCAGCGGGCCTCCATGGTGCGGTCGATGCCGAGGGGTGCCTCGGCGATGGTNACCTGGGCAAGGGACGCCACGGGGTCGTCGGTGTCGTAGAGCGTGACCACGTTGGGCACGCAGTCGCCGGGGTCGGGGAACAGGCGGTTGACAAAGAGCACGGGNTCNNAGTCCACGGCCAGGTAGAGGGCCTCGAAGCGCTCCATCGGGTCGTTGTCGTAGCCGGTGAGGTAGGCGATGGAGACCGGGTCGGTGACCACGGTCTGGGTGAGGCCGAGGTCGCGCAGGTTCTGGCGCACCCGGTCCAGGCGCTGGACGTTCANGGGCTTCCTTTCTCGAGNCNTNTNAGGNGTNCGTGCCCGTTTCGCCCGACTGTACGCTCTCTGTGAGGGCCCTTCCTCCCAAAAGCAAAACCAGATAGTATAAGTCACCGCACATTCAATATTGGCTGGATTCTGTCTCGACGCCACCCATCCGGTGAGCGNCGTCTCAGAGCCGGCGTTTGGAGTAACAGGCATGGAGAACGAGATCCCGTCCGTCAACCGCGTCGACCAGATCCACGAGGAGTTGGCATCGCTCACCGGGAGCCGCATCCGGGTCCGCGCCAACATGGGCCGCTCGCGCATCGTCGAGCGCACCGGTACCCTCGTCTCGGCCCACCCCTCCCTCTTCATGGTGGAGGTCGAGGAGCGCCGCGGCCGCATCGCGCGCCAGAGCTACCAGTACGTCGACGTCCTCACCGGCTCGGTGGAGCTGTTCGACACCGAGAGCGGCGAGCCCATCTTCGACTTCGTCGAGGAGGCCTAGGGGCGACGCCCGTCGGCTAGACTTCAGGGGCGCGGGCCGGCGGGTCCGTGCCCCTTTTCCGTGTGCAGTCGAGAGGAGCCGCCGTGGCCCTGCCCCAGATCGTCGTCACCACGCCCGCCAAGGTCAACCTCTACCTGGGCGTGTCCACGGAGCGCACGCCCNGCGGGCTCCACGCCGTCCGCACCGTCATGACCGCGGTGGACCTCGTCGACACCCTCACCCTCCAACCGGCGAGCACCCTGGAGGTGGCGTGCGTGCCGTNCGTGCGCTGCGCCCCCCGCGACAACCTGGCCGCACGGGCGGCCCTCGTCCTCTCGGAGTCGATCGACCGCGTGCCCGACGTGCGCATCGTCATCGACAAGCGCATCCCGTCCCAGGCCGGCCTCGGCGGCGGGTCGTCCGACGCCGCGGCCACGCTCGTGGCCCTGGCGAGGCTCTGGGACCTCGACCCCGCCGGCCCCGAGGTGGTGGGGGCGGCCCGCGCGGTGGGCGCCGACGTCCCGTTCTTCCTCTACGGTGCCCCGGCCCTCATGGGGGGCGCCGGCGACGTGCTGGAGCGCANCTTCGACCCGGTGGAGCTGCCCGTGGTGCTCGTGCGGCCCCTGGGCCCCGGCGTCGACACGGCCGAGGCCTACCGGGAGTTCGACCGCAGCCCGGTGCCCGCCGCCGACCCGGCGCCGCTCGTCTCGGCCCTCGAGGCCGGCGACGCCTGCGCCGTGCCCCTCGCCGTGGCCAACAACCTGGACCCCGTGGCCCGGCGCCTCATGCCCGCCGAGGAGGCCGTGGCCACCTGGCTCGCCGCCCGGCCGGGCGTGCTGGCGAGCCAGGTGTCGGGGTCGGGGAGCTGCGTCTTCGGGTTCTGCACCTCCCACGCCGCCGCCGAGGGCGCGGCCACCGACGCCGCCCGTCGGGGATGGTGGGCCTGCGGGACGTCCACCCGCGGGGGCGGCCCGGCGATCGTCTCGGACACCTGGCACGGGTAGGGGAGGGGGAAGGCCGAGGAGGGCTTTACCGTCCTGGGAGAAACGTGCTACACTGCACAACTGCAACGGGTTGTGGCTCAGCTTGGTAGAGCGCTGCGTTCGGGACGCAGAAGTCGCTGGTTCGAATCCAGTCAACCCGACCAGCAAAGTCGCAGGCCATCGGGGCAGCCCGGTGGCCTGCTTTGCTATGCCGCGCCGGCCGGCCCATCCGGGTCCGGCCCGCCTACCCATCTCCCACCTGAACGCGTCTGAGGGCGACCCCTTTCGCACCTGAACGCGTCTGAGGTCGGGTTTCCCCCTCCCTGAACGCGGCTGGGGGCGGATTCGGGTCGCCGGGGCGCTCGGGAGTCGCCCTCAGACGCGATCAGGTGCGGAGGAG
>NZ_CAJMXC010000072.1:0-9856 GCF_905219715.1 Olsenella sp. CU969 | reverse complement strand
GTGCACGACTCCGGCCCCCGGGTCTCCCCGCCGGGCGTCGCCGCGGGAGCCGGAGTCGTGCACGAGGCGCAGCGACCGCGCCGTGGGGGCGCCGGCCGTGGAGCCCTCGACCGTCGGCACGGGTGCCGGGGCGCCGTCGCGCACGACCCCGAGGCTCCGACGCCGCCGGTCGTGGACCGTCTCGGGTAGACGGCTGTGCACCGACACCGAGAGGATCGTCCCCACGACGAGCAGCGACGCCATCATCGACGTGCCGCCGTAGGACAGGAACGGCACGGCCTTGCCCGAGAGCGGGAAGGCGCCGATGACGCCGGAAAGGTTGAGCAGGAACGTGAAGACGATGAGCATGCTCGACCCCGCCGCCAGGAGGCTGCCGAAAAAGTCGGGGGCGTTCCGCGCGATGCGAAAGCCCGACCACAGGATCAGGGCGAAGAGCGCGATGACCAGGACCATGCCCACGAGGCCGCACTCCTCGCCGATGACGGCGAGGATGAAGTCGTTGTGGGCCTCGGGCAGGTACGAGTACTTCATGGCTCCCATGCCGATACCCGTGCCGAAGAGGCCCCCCGAGCCGAAGGCGCGGAAGCTCTGGATCACCTGGTAGCCGGCCCCCGTGGGGTCGGAGTCGGGGTTGAGGAAGATGAGGAAACGGCTGCGTGAGTAGTCGTCCTTGAGGGACAGGGCGAGGTAGGCGGCCACGGCGACGGCCGCGCAGACGAGAAGGGGCCTCCTCGGCAGCCCCGCCATGAGGCAGAGGCAGAAGATGACTGCCCCGAGCACNAGCGTCGTGCCCTTGTCGGGCTGGAACAGGACGAGCGCCACGGGCAGGCCGACCTTCCAGGCCGCCTCCCCGAGGAAGGCGACAGGCGCGGCGGGGCGGTGCCCCACCACGTAGTCGGCGATGACCGCGGCGGCCGTCACGACCACCACGATCTTGGCGAACTCCGACGGCTGGAAGGAGAGCGGGCCCAGGGAGATCCAGCGCGTGGCGCCGTGGGAGTCGGTGCCGCGCAGGTGCACGACCACCATGAGCAACACGGCGAGGACCCAGAGGTACGGCAGACACCGGCGCCCCCACGTGTGGTAGTCGACCTTGGCGCACACGACGCAGGCCACGAGGCCGAGGATGGTGCCGATGAGCTGCTTCACGAGGTACGAGGAGGGGCTCTCGCCGTTGATGATGCCCTTGACGGACGAGGCGGAGTACACCATGACGAGGCCGAACACCACCAGGGCCGTCGTGGCGAGGATGAGCGTGAGACGCGGCTCCATAATGCGCGCGGGGACCTTGGCGGCCACCGACGAGAGCCAGTCGGACGCGCCGCGGGCGCCGCCGGCGGCCTTGGGGGCGTCTTTGGCGGGGGCCTTGGCGGCGCCCCTGTCGCTGCGGGCCCGGCTCACCGGCGGCCCCCCTCCGGCACGAGGGCTCGGACGAGGTCCTTGAAGGCGCGGCCGCGCTCCTCGTAGCCGGAGAACTCGTCGAAGGAGGAGCACGCCGGCGACAGCAGCACGACGTCGCCCGGCCGGACGAGGGCGCGGGCGGCCTCGAGGGCCTCGGCCATGTGGGGTGCGTAGGTCACGGGGACGCCGGCCTCCTCGAGGGCGCCGCCCATGCGGGCCCGGGCCTCGCCGTAGGCGACGACGGCACGGCAGGCGCCGCCCATGGCGCGGCAGAAGTCGGCGAGGTCGCCGCCCTTGTCGTGGCCTCCCACGAGGCACACCACGGTGCCTGGGGCGAAGGCGCCCACGGCCGTGACGGCGGCGTCGGTGTTGGTGGCCTTGGAGTCGTTGACGTAGCGCACGCCGTCCACGGTGCGGACGGGCTCGATGCGGTGCTCCAGGGGGCCGAAGGCGACGAGCCCGGCGGTCACGGCGTCGTCGGGCGCCCCGGCGAACAGCGCGCAGGCGCTCNCCACGAGGCCGTNGGCGGCGTTGTGGGGCCCCTCGAGCGCCATGGCGGAGAAGTCCGCGAGGCGGTGGGTGCCGTCGGGCAGGTCCACGGTGAGGGTGTCCCCGTCGAGGTAGGCGCGGCACGAGGCGTCGGGCACGCCCTCCACGGAAACGCGGCAGACCGTGAGGCCGCGGGCCTCGAGGCCGTCGGCCACCCGCGCGCACACCGGGTCGTCCACGACGAGCACGGCGAGGTCGGAGGNGTCGAGGTTGGCGAAGACGCGCTCCTTGGCCGCGACGTAGCCGTCGAACGTGCGGTGCCACTCCAGGTGGTNGGGCGTCACGTTGAGCAGGCAGGCGACCCGGGGGTGGAGACGCTCGGTGGTGGCCAGCTGGAAGCTCGAGAGCTCGGCCACGTACCACCGGCCCGNCGGGCGCCCCGCGTCGAGGGCGTCNGCGAGGTTGGTGCCGATGTTTCCCACGGACACGGCGTCGATGCCGGCGCCCGTCAGGAGCGCGGTCGCGAGCGACGTCGTGGTGGTCTTGCCGTTGGTGCCGGTGATGGCGATCCAGCGCTCGGGGCTCTCGCGCCACACGAGCTCGGGCTCGCCGACGACGGCGCCCGAGGCGGCACGGCCCGCGGCGAACAGATCGGAGAACTCGGAGATGCCGGGGCTCGCGACGCAGAGGTCGTAGGAGCCCTCCACGGAGTCTTCCCCCACGGTCACGGCGGCGCCGGCGGCGCGGAGCGCCCGGGCGGCGGGGCCGTCGGAGCTCTTGGCGCCGCCGACCACGGTCACCGAGCCCACACGGGCCGCGGTCGCGGGGTCGTCGGCCAGGTGCAGGAGGTAGCGGGCCACGGCCTGGCCGGTGTGGCCCAGGCCCAGGACCAGCACGTCCCCCAGCGCGTCGGGACGGACGTTGTCCATGGGAGGTGCCTCCTTATCCGAGTTGGAAGTAGAGCGCGAATCCGAGGGCGGCGAAGGCGGCCGAGACGATCCAGAAGCGGATGACCACCTTGGTCTCGCTCCAACCCTTCTTCTCGAAGTGGTGGTGCAGGGGTGCCATGAGGAAGACGCGCTTGCCGGTCTTCTTGAAGCTGACCACCTGAATCATGACCGAGAGGGCCTCGACGATGAAGAGACCGCCCATGATGAGCGAGGTGTCCTCGGTCTTGGTGAGGACCGCCAAGGCCGCGAAGGCGGCGCCGAGGGCGAGCGACCCGGTGTCCCCCATGAAGACCTGGGCCGGGTGGCAGTTGTACCAAAGGAAGCCCACGCAGGCACCGGCCACGCAGGCGGCGAAGACGGCGAGGGAGAGCTCNTTGTAGCGGAAGCACACCATGGCCATGAAGACCATGACCACGAGCACCGTGCCCGCGGCAAGGCCGTNGAGGCCGTNGGTGAGGTTGNCGGCGTTGGGGAGGCCCGCGAAGAGCAGGAACACGAAGACCATGTAGACCCAGGGCACGGACACGCCGCCGACGGAGAAGGCCAGCACGCCGAGGTCGNCGGAGAAGNCGCCCGGGAAGGTGACCGTGGGGGTGATGCCGGCCCAGTTGACGGCCAGGAGGCAGAAGACCACGGAGACCAGGGTGAGCCCCCCCATCTTCTGGGCCGGGGTGAGGCCGAGGGAGCGGCCGTGGGAGACCGACTCGATGTCGTCGGCCAGGCCGAGCAGGGCCGTGGCGTAGGTGGCACCGACGGCGAGGATGAGGTCGGGGCTCCACAGGCCGAAGAACACGAGCGTGACGAGGATGGCGACCNGGATCACGACGCCGCCCATGGTGGGCGTGCCCTGCTTGACGAGGTGGGTCTGGGGGCCGTCGGCACGCACCTGCTGGCCGATGCCGTCGCGTTTCATGAAGCGGATGAAGGGCGGCATGAGCAGGATGGCGACGACGACGGCCATGCCGAAGGCGAGGAAGATCGTGTAGGTGGGGTAGGCGGGGACGGCGAGCATCAGGCACGCACCTCTTCCACGAACGCGTCGAGCCCCACGGAGCGGGACGCCTTGGCCAGGACGAGGTCGCCCTCGCCGAGGACGGGGCCGAGGACGCGCGCTGCGTCGGCAGCGGTGGGCACGCGGACGAGGCGGTCGTCCGACAGCCCCATGACGAGGGCGGCGTCGGCCATGGCGTCGGCCATCTCCCCGCCCACGACGCACACGATGTCGAGGGGCTTGGCGGCCAGGTAGGCGCCCATGAGCCCGTGGAGGCGGGGTGCCTCGTCACCGAGCTCGCCCACCTCCCCCACCACGGCCACGCGGCGCCCGTCGCAGTCCATCTCGCAAAGCAGGTCGAGGGCCGCGGCCATGGAGGACGGGCTAGCGTTGTAGGAGTCGTCGATGACGCGGAAGCCGCGGGCGGCGGCCACGACCTCGGCGCGCATGTGTGTGGGCTCCATGGCCTCGAGGGCCGCCACCACGTCGCCGAGCCCCATGCCCAGGCGCAGGCAGAGGTCCACGGCCAAAAGGAAGTCGGGCACGGTCTGGCGCCCGCTGAGGCGCAGGTGGACCTCGGAGGACCCCTGGGGCGTCACCACGGTGAAGCGGGGGCAGCCGTCGCCGTCGAGCTCCACGCCCTCGGCGCGCACGGCGGAGTCCCGGCCGCCCACGACGTCGGTGGCCACGCCCTCCTCCTCGCAGATACCGCCGATAAGGGCGGTGAAGTCGTCGGAGGCCGTGAGGGCCATGGCGGGGGCGGGGGCGGGGGACGAGGCCAGCCCGCGGTCGGCCGCCAGCCAGGGCACCATCTCGGCCTTGGCACGGGCGATGTTCCCGCGGTTGCCGAGGATGCCGATGTGGCTCGTGCCGATGTTGGTCACGCAGCCCACGTGGGGGCGGGCGCAGCGGGCGATGGCGTCGATCTCGCCCACGTGGTTCATGCCCATCTCGCACACGAAGACCTCGGTGTCGTCCGGGGCGGAGAGCACGGTGAGGGGCACGCCGATGACGCTGTTGAGGTNGCCCCTGTTGGAGTGCACGCGNCATGCGGCNGCCAGGGCGCAGGCGAGCATGTCCTTGGTGGTGGTCTTGCCCACGGAACCCGTGACGCCCACGACGCACCAGCCCTGCTCGAGGCGCCAGGACTCGGCGAGGCGGAGCAGGAAGCCCTCGGCGTCGTCGCCGTCGGCCCTGAGGAGGCAGGCGCCGTGCGCCTCGGCGAGGGCGGCCTCCGCGGCCGTGGCCTCGCGGGTCATGACCACGCAGGCCGCCCCGGCCTCGAGGGCCGCGGCGGCATAGGCGTTGCCGTCGCGGGACTCGCCGTGGAAGCAGACGAAGCAGCCGCCCTCCCCCACGGACCGCGAGTCGACCGTGAAGTCCCCGACCTCGACGGACGCGTCGCCNGGCACCACGGTGGCGCCNCCGCGTCGGGCGGTCTCTGATACCGATGCTCTGTACATGTCACTCCCCTAGAGGCGCGGTGCGCCCGATCGTGAAAGCCGAAAGCGCTCGTCAGNCGGTGGGGTCCACACCCATGTCCAAGAGCGACTCACCCATGATAGCCGAGAAAACCGGGGCCGCAGAATCCGAGGCCAGCTGCGACACACCGTTGAACGCAACGTACACGAGCACGTCGGCGTCGGACGCGGGGGCGAACCCCACCAAGGAGGCGAGGTAGCTGTCCTTCTTGTAACCGCCCTCCTCGGAGGCCTGCTCGCCCGTGCCGGTCTTGGCCGCGATGTCGTAGCCCTCGACGGCGGCCTTGGTGGCGGTGCCCTCCTGGACCACCGTGCGCATGACGTCGACGACCTGGTCTGCGGTCTCCTCGGAGCAGGCCCGCTCCCCCTCCGGCCACTGCACCTCCTCGGTGCCCTTGTAGATGAGAAAGTGGGGCGTCGTGAGGACGCCCTTGTTGGCCACGGCCGACACGGCCCGCACCATCTGGATGCCCGGGATCGCCACGCCCTGGCCGAAGGACATGGCGCCGAGGGAGGCGGAGGTGTAGGAGTCGAGGGGCGTCACGAGGCCCGCCACCTCGCCGGGGTAGTCNATGNCCGTGGTCTGGCCGATGCCGAACCTGGCGATGCCCTCCGAGAAGGCCTGGGCCCCCTCGGCGGTGCCCATGAGGACGGCGCCGACGTTGGAGGAGCGCCGCATGATCTCGCGCGGCGTCATGGCCATGGTCTCCTTGCGGTCGTCGTCGTCGCCGACGTAGTCGTCGACCACCTGCACCTTCCCGGGGACCGNNAAGCTCGTGTCGAGGTTGAAGGAGTGGTTCTCCAGGCCCACGGCCAGCGTCAGCACCTTCATGACGGAGCCGGGCTCGTAGGAGTCGGTCAAGCTCCTGACGGTGAGCTGCTCGGGCGTCACCTCGGCGGTGTCC
Source organism: Olsenella sp. CU969 (assembly GCF_905219715.1). Taxonomy (NCBI): domain Bacteria; kingdom Bacillati; phylum Actinomycetota; class Coriobacteriia; order Coriobacteriales; family Atopobiaceae; genus Olsenella; species Olsenella sp. CU969. The sequence continues at coordinate 3,639 of NZ_CAJMXC010000072.1, read as the reverse complement.
TCGGGGTCGAGGAACGGCGTGGAGCACATGGCGAGGATCTGGCCGTTCTTGGGATCCACCACCGTGGCGAACCCGGTCTCGGCGGAGTAGGTGCCCANACCCTCCTCGACCTTCTTCTCGGCTATCTCCTGGATGTCGATGTCGAGGGAGATGACGATGTCGGTGCCGTCCTGCGCGGGCTCCTCCATGTAGGCGCCGCCGGCGATGGGGGTACCGCCGACGCCGGTCTCGAGGACGCGCTCGCCGTTCTTGCCCGAGAGGATGTCGTTGTACTGGAGCTCGAGGCCCGTGAGGCCCTCGCCGTCGGTGCCCACGAGGCCCAGCACCTGACCGGCCACGGCGCCATAGGGGTACACGCGCTTCATGTCGGGCAGCTGGTAGAGGCCGGTGAGCTCGGCCTTGGCCAGGGCGGAGCGGATCTTGTCGGCCACCNAGGTGTCGACCTTGCGCCTGATGTAGACGAACGTGGTGTCCTGGGTGAGGTACGAGAGGTAGTCCTGGGCCGNGCCGCCGAGGTTGTCGGCNAGCACCTTGGCCNCGGCCTGGGGGTCGGNGACCTCCTTGGGGTTGGCATAGAGGGTGCGACACTCCACGGAGGTGGCCAGCACGTTGCCGTTGCGGTCGTAGATGGTGCCGCGCTTGGCCTNGNGGGTCATGACGTTGGTGCGCTGGGTGCNGGCGTCCTCCGCGATGCGGGGGCCGTCGACCACCTGGAGCCACACGAGGCGGGCGACGAGCGCGACGCCCACGACCCCCATGGCCAGAAGCAGGTAGCCCATGGACGAGAAGAGGCCCTTCTGGGCCTGGCTCCGCTCGCCGTCGTAGGAAGAGCCCCCGCGGCTGCGGGGGCTCCTGGGGCGCTTGGGTTGTTGGTTCCGTGACACGGGCCCTCCTCGGGGGCGGCCCCGGCAGGTCGCTGGCGTGCCCTAGGAGACGCTCACGGTGAGCGACTCGCCGGCACCCGCGTAGACCATGCCGAGGTTCTCGGTGGCAATGGTGGTGATTCGCGAGTTGTTGGAGAGCACCGCGGCCTCGATGCGGAGCTCCTTGGCGGTGTCCTCGGCGGNGCTGNCCTGGCCGGCGAGCCCGGAGTTGGCCTCGAGGGTCTGGACGGTGGCCGCCGTGACGGCGACGNGGGCGACGCCCAGGACGAGGAAGACCGCCACGCACGCGAGCGCGAGTCTGAAGGCCGCCAGGCGCTCCGGGGCCACGCCGCGTCGGACGGCGGAGTCGAGCCCCGCGCCCTCGACGACGTCGAAGGAGCGGCGCGCGCCCTGCTGCGCGAACTCGCGACTGTCGAGGCGCTCGGCCTCAGATCCCCGGTAGCTCATGGTGCCCCCAATGAAAGTGTGGTGCGATGGAGTGTGGTGTGGTGCGTAGGTGGTGTGTTTGAGGTGCGTTGTGGTGTGGTGGTGGTGCGTCGGTGGTGCCCGCGTCTTTATCCGAGGGCCGTGCGGCCCAGATAAAGCTGATTGGGGTGGGCCCGGTGCCCCGTGTGCGTCACAGCTTGACCGCGACGCGCATTTTGGCGCTCCGTGCCCGGGGGTTCTCCTGTACCTCCCCGTCGGTGGCCGTGACGGGCCGACGGGTCTCGACTCGGAGTACCGGCACGTTCCCGCACACGCAGACCGGGAGGTCCGGTGGGCAGGTGCAGCCCTGCGAGGCCTCGGCGAACACGTGCTTCACCAGCCGGTCCTCCAGGGAGTGGTAGCTGATGACGCATATGCGGCCGCCGGGGTTGGCCCAGCGGATCGCCGCCTCGAGTCCGCTCTGCAGNACCTCGAGCTCGCGATTCACCTCGATGCGCAGGGCCTGGAAGGTCTTGCGCGCCGGGTGCTTGCCACGGCGGCCNCGGGCCGGGTAGGCCGAGGNNACGGCGTCGGCGAGCTCCAAGGTCGTCTCGATGGGCGCCTTGGCCCGCCGGCGGGCCACCTCCTTGGCGATGGCGGCCGCGTGGCGCTCGTCTCCGTAGACGCGCAGGATCCGGGTGAGGTCGGCTTCGGTGTAGGTGTTGATGACCTCTGCTGCGGTTGTGGGGTTACTCCCCGGATCCATGCGCATGTCGAGCGGGGCGTCCTCGTGGAACGAGAAGCCGCGCTCGGCGCGGTCGAGCTGCGGGCTCGAGACCCCGATGTCGAACAGGAAGCAGTCCACCCCGGGGACCTCGGCCTCGAGCAGGAGCTCGTCGAGCTGGCCGAAGTTGCCCTTGAGGAACAGGTGGTCCGCCCCGGGCGCCTCGCGTTCGATGCGCTCGGAGGCCGCGGCGAGGGCCGCGTCGTCCTGGTCGATTCCCAGGGAGAGGCCGTCGGGGGCGACNTTGGCGGCGAGGGCCACGGTGTGGCCTGCCCCGCCGAGGGTGCAGTCGCAGACGGTCTCGCCCGGCCTGGGGTCGAGGTGCTCGACGACCTCGTCGAGCAGTACGGGTACGTGCCGGTATTCTTCTGTCAATGGTNCACCTACATCCCGCCGAACATGAGCGCCACGAGGTCGTCNCCNAAGGCCNCCTGGGCCTTCTCCCACTCCTCGACGTTCCAGAGCTCGAAGTGGTCGTCGTTGCCCACGACCATGACCTCGCCAGCGAGGCCGAGCCTGACCCGCACGTCCTCCGGTACCTTGCCGAGCGCGATGCGCCCCGCGGAGTCGATGTCCACCGTCACCGTCCTGGAGTTCAGGAGCTGGCGGAGACGGACGTCGTCCCTGGACCGTTGGTTGAAGCCGTCGGGGAAGAACCCGTCGACCCACGCCCGGTGCCCGTCGGGGGTGAACCCGTACAGTGCGTCGTTGAGGGGNACGAGGCAGACCTTCTCGGCGAACTCCCGACGCATGTCGGCGGGAAGCGTGAGGCGCACCTTGGAATCAAGGCTATGCTTCCTGCTGCCCGTCAGATACATCTGGAGTCCCCCGCGAAACCGAGTCTGCCCCGGCTCCCTCGCCGTTGCATGGCACTGATTCTAGGGTGGCGCCCGCCTTTTCGCAACACTTCGCCCCACTTTGTCCCCCAGCGACCCACCCACAACATCTGGCCCCGAACCGTGACTTTGATATACCTCATGTTGATTCAGAACGGCTGTTCGAGCAGGTCAGGCCCCTTGGTGGCCTTCAGTCGAAAACCTGTTCGGTAGGGCGCAAAAACCTAGCTAAGAAATACGGGGACGTTCTTTTTTTATTTCATATATGAATGATTATCAGAGATAGGTTTATGGGTTGCAATTCTCATAGTATCCCTGCGGAAGTTTTTTGTTTCCCATTGGTTACATAAGCTGAACTGTTGCTGACGACCGTTGGACGGCGGTTCTCCACCTCCCGGAGTTTGCGGGAGGGCGCCCCTCACTTGCTGGTGTTATCAGAATCGGCATCTATGCGATTGCGAATCGAGTCGCGGGGAGCGGTCCTTGGGCTAAACGGCCCATCCCCCTGAAAAAGCGTTGCCTCTTTGTGACGCGCCTCCACATTTGACCCCGGAGGGTGTCCAGTGGGAGCCGATGTGGCCCCATGGTGGAGCGAGGTGGGACAGGCGGTGGGAGAAGGTGGGACGGCAACGGGGGCCTTCGCCACGCGGGTCCGGGGTCTTGCATCACGAGAACTCCGGCCCGGCCCGCGGCGCGCATCTGACGAGGCGCGCCGCGGGCCGGGAGGTCG
>NZ_CAJMXC010000071.1:0-10116 GCF_905219715.1 Olsenella sp. CU969 | reverse complement strand
GAGCATGGGCGGGACTCCTTTCAATCTGCACCAAGCATAGCGCAGCGGCCGTTCCCCCTCGTTACCACCCGGTGTCAGGGCCGGCCGCGCCGCCGGGGCCCGGGCTATGCTTTTANCGTCTGTCCCGCGACGTTGGGAGATGCCCCATGGTCCGACCGCGCAACTTCTCGGCAGGCCCCGCCCAGATGCCCGAGGACGTCCTCCTCTCGGCCCAGNCGGAGTTCATGGACTTCGCCGGCACCGGCATGTCCGTGCTCGAGACGAGCCACCGCTCCGCCGCCTACCGGCGCGTCATCGACGCCGCCGAGGCGTCGCTCCGCGACGTGCTGGGCATCCCCGACTCCTACGGCGTGCTCTTCCTGCAGGGCGGCGCCACGCTCGAGTTCGCGGGCATCCCCATGAACCTCATGCGCCGCGGCCGCGCCGGGCACATCGTGAGCGGCCACTTCGCCAAGGTCGCCGCCGAGGAGGCCGCCAAGTACGGCAGCGCCGAGATCCTGGCCACGAGCGAGCCCACCGGCTTCGACCGCATCCCGGACCTTCCGGCGCCCGAGGCCTTCGCCGGCATGGACTACGGCTACATCTGCCAGAACAACACCATCTACGGCACCATGTTCCACGAGCTCCCCGACTGCGGGGGCACGCCGCTCGTGGCGGACGTCTCCTCGTGCTTCCTCTCGTTCCCGCTGGACGTGACCGACTACGGCCTGCTGTTCGCCGGCGCCCAGAAGAACGCCGGCCCCTCGGGCGTGTGCGTGCTCGTCGTGGACCGCTCGCTCGTGGAGGAGGGTCCGGCGCTGGGCGTCTGCCCCACCTACCTCGTCCTCTCCGCNCAGCTGGCCAAGGGCTCCATGCTCAACACCCCCAACACCTTCGGCATCTACCTCTGCGGCAAGGTGTTCGACTGGGTGCGCGGCACGGGCGGCCTCGAGGCCATGGGCGAGCGCAACGCCGAGAAGGCCGCGCTGCTCTACGGCGCCATCGACCGCTCCGACCTCTACCTCGGCTGCGCCGTGCCCTCGTCGCGCTCCGTCGCCAACGTGACGTTCCGCCTCCCCACGCCCGAGCTCGAGCGCGAGTTCGTGGAACGTGCGGCCGGGGAGGGCCTCGTGGGCCTCGCCGGGCACCGCCTCGCAGGCGGCATCCGCGCCTCCATCTACAACGCCGTGGACATCGAGGCCGTTCGCGACCTCGTGGCCTTCATGGAGTCCTTCGAGCTCTCGGTGACCGGGCGATCTTTCTAGCCGGCCGTCCGGGCCGGCGCCCAGCCACCGCACACCGCTCACGNGAGGACCAGACCCCATGCGCACCATCAAGATCATCGACGACATCGTCAAGGACGGCCTGTCCACCATCGCCGAGGGCTACGAGATCGTGGCCTCCGCCGAGGGCGCCGACGCCATCCTCATGCGCTCCACCGACATCCACGACATGGACGTGCCCGACTCCATCCGCTGCATCGCGCGGGCAGGCGCCGGCGTCAACAACATCCCCCACGAGCGCCTGGCCGAGCAGGGCGTCGTGGTCTTCAACACCCCCGGCGCCAACTCGAACGCCGTGAAGGAGCTCGTGGTGGGCCTGCTGCTCATGGGTTCGCGCGACGTGCTCGGCGGCATGCGCTGGTGCCGCGAGCACGAGGACGACCCGGATGCCTACGCCGAGGCCGAGGCCTCCAAGAAGGCCTTCGTGGGCCGCGAGGTTGCCGACCGCAGGATCGGCGTCGTGGGTCTGGGCGCCGTGGGCTCCAAGGTGGCCAACGCCTGTGTGGACCTCGGTATGGAGGTGTGCGGCTACGACCCGTACCTCTCCGTGGACCACGCCTGGCAGCTCTCCCGCGACGTCACGCCGGTGGAGGACCTCGACGAGCTCTGCCGCGGCTGCGACTACCTCACGGTGCACGTGCCCCGCAAGGAGGACACCATCGGCATGATCGGCGCCGGGCAGCTCTCCCTGCTCAACCCCGGTGCCGTGGTGCTCAACTACGCCCGAGAGGACGTCATCGACGAGGACGCCATGGAGGCCGCGCTGGCGTCGGGCCAGGTGCAGCGCTTNTTCACGGNNTTCGCCACGCCCAAGTCGCTCCACATGCCCCANACCTACGTNACGCCCCACACCGGCGCCGGCACCGTGGAGGCCGAGGCCTCCTGCGCCCGCATGGCCGTGGACGAGCTCGTGGACTACCTGGACAACGGCAACATCACCAACTCCGTCAACTACCCGGCGTGCCACATGGGCGTGTGCCGCGGGGCAAGCCGCGTAGCGTGCCTGCACGCCAACGTGCCCAACATGATCGGCCAGATCACCGCCGTGCTGGCCGACGCCAGCGCCAACGTNCAGCGCATNACCAANGAGAACGCCGGCNNCGCNGCCTACACCATGTTCGACACCGACGAGCACCTGGAGCCCGACATCATCGAGCGCCTCTCCTCCATCCCCAACATGTGGCGCGTGCGCGTCATCAAATAGGAGCCCGCCATGCACATCCACCCCTTCGCCGCCCTGCGACCCGCGCCCGAGCTGGCGGCACGCACGGCCGCCCTCCCCTACGACGTGGTGGACCTCGACGAGGCCCGGCGCGCCGTGGAGGCCGAGCCCCTCTCGTTCCTCGGCGTCGACGTCCCCGGCCTCTGGGTGGCGGACGACGTCGACCCCGACGGCGAGGCGGCCTGCGCGCTGGCTGCCCGGCGCTTTGCCGGCCAGGTGGAGGAGGGCGTGTACCGCCAGGACGGCGAGCCCACGTTTTACGTGTACCGCGAGCAGGNCGGCGGCCGCTCCCAGACCGGCCTCGTGGCCTGCGTGGCCGTGGACGACTTCGTGGCCGGCGCCGTGCGGCGCCACGAGAACACGCGCCGCGAGAAGGAGCTGGGGCGCGTACGCCACATCCGGGCGCTCTCGGCCCAGACAGGGCCCGTGTTCCTCGCATACCGCGCCGACGCCCAGGGGGCCGGCCGCGTAGCCGCCGCCGTGGAGACGGTGTGCGCGGGCGAGCCGCTCTACGACTTCACCGACGCACAGCGCGTGCGCAACACCGTGTGGCGCGTGGACGACCGACACCTGCGCGGCGAGCTCGCCGACGCCGCCTCCGAGATCCCGGGAGCCTACATAGCCGACGGCCACCACCGCGCCGCCTCGGCCGTGCGGGTGGCCATGGAGCGGCGGGAGGGCTCCGGCGCCATGGCCGGCCGCGACGCCCCTGCCGGCAGCGAGGCGGCCTCNGACACCGTCATGGCCGTGCTGTTCCCGGCGGACGGGCTCGATCTCCTCTCCTACAACCGCGTGGTGGCCGACCGCGCCGGCCTGGGTGCCGAGGAGCTCGTGGACGCCGTGGGGGCGGCCGGCTTCGAGGTGGCGCCGGTGGATGCCGCCGACGCCGCGCCCACGGAGCCCGGCACCTTCGGCATGTGCTGCGGCGGGGCCTGGTACCGGCTGACGCCCTCCCCGGCCCTCGCGGCCGAGACCGCCGCGGCAGACGCCGCAGACGCGCTCGACGTGGCCGTGCTGCAGGACCGCGTGCTNGGACCGGTGCTCGGCATCGCCGACCCGCGCCAGGACCCGCGCCTGGACTTCGTGGGGGGCAACCGCGGCACCACGGAGCTCGAGCGCCTGACCGGCGAGGGGGGCGTGGCCTTCGTCTGCCACCCCACCTCCATGGACGAGCTCATGGCCGTAGCCGACGAGGGCCGCCTCATGCCGCCCAAGTCCACCTGGTTCGAACCCAAGCTGAGAAGCGGGCTGTTCTTCCACCGGATCTAGCCGACCGCGGGGCCGTGCAGCACGGGCGAGGCACGGCCCCGCTCCGCCCCCACCCACCTGAACACCCTCACCCGAGCACCTCGCACCTGAACGCGGTTGAGGACACCCCCGCCTCCACCTGAACGCAGTTGGGGGCGGAAATCGCCCACCTGAACGCGGTTGNGGGCGGATCGGGGGCCGAACCGGCCTTCGAGATCGCCCCCAACCGCGTTCAGGTGCGGAGGAGGGGGCCTCTCGGCGGCAGCGGCGGCGAGGCTCAGCGGGACAGGAGCCCCCGGGAGGCGCGGCGGACGGCGTCGGCGAGGGCCTCCGGCTCCACCCCCTTGAGGGCGGCGACGGTGGCCAGGGCCCCGTCCAGGGCCGAGAGCCCCGCGCCGGCGTCCCAGGCGGTGCCCGGATGTTCGGGGAGGTCCGTCTCCAGCAGCAGGCGGCCCACCGGCACCTGGCGGGCGTACTCGCGGCCGCGCCGGGACCGCAGCATGAGCGGGCCCACGGAGAAGAGGCATCCGGCGCCCCGGGCGCGAGCGAGCTCGTCGGACGTGCCCGAGAACCAGTGGAACACGCAGGCGCAGTCGGCCAGACGGCCGCTCTCCCCGAGGATGTCGAGCACCTCCCCCGCCGCACCCACGCTGTGGATGGAGAGGACCGACCCTGGCGCCACGGCATCGCACGCGCGCCGGAAGGCCGCGACCTGGGCGTCGAACGCCTGCCGGTGGGCCCGCCCCCGGTCCAGGCCCACCTCGCCGACGAGGCGGCAGCCGCCGGCGAGCTCGCAGAACCGCTCCACGCGCCGCCCGGCGTCGGAGCCCTCCCCCAGACACCACGGGTGCAGCCCGAGGGCCGGGACCAGCCCGGGGCCGCCGCCCTCCCGCGCGGCCTCGCCGTCCGGCACACGGCCCTCGTCCGCCAGCTCGGCCGCGAGCCCCTCGTAGCCCGCCGGCTCCACGGTGCACCCCAGCGCCCCGCCGCCGGCGGCGGCGAACGACGCCGAGCAGGCCCGCGGGTCCGAGAACCAGTCGCCGTGCAGGTGCATGTCGAACGGCGCCAGGCAGGCGCCCTCCGCGCCGGAGACCACGGCCGTCACTCCCCCACGCCGGTGAGGTCGCGGATCACCTTGCCGGCCATGGCCAACCCCATGGCCGGCGGCATGAACGACGCGGTGCCCAGGTTGGTGCGCTCGGCGCGGCCCGTGCCCGGCTCCATGGCNACCGGCACGGCGTGCTCGTCCNAGAACACCACCGTTAGGTCGCGGATGCCGCGCTTGCGGCNNTCCTTGNGAANCACGCGGCAGATGGNGNNGTTGNCNGNGTCCCAGATGCTCGCGACCCTGATGCGCTCGGGGTGCACCTTGTTGGCGCCGCCCATGGCGCTCACGAGCGGGATGCCGCGCTCCTGGGCGAGCTCGGCCAGGGTCAGTTTCACGGCGATGGAGTCCACGGCGTCGCAGAGGTAGTCCACGGNGCCCATCTCGTCCAGGAGGCCCGCCGCCTCGTCGGACAGCACGAACCTCCGGAACATGTCCACCCGGGCCGCGGGGTTCACCTGCGCGGCGATGGCCGCCATGACGTCCACCTTGGGCAGGCCCACCGTGTCGAGAAACGCCACGGCCTGCCGGTTGATGTTGGACGGCGCCACGGTGTCGCCGTCCACGAGGGCCAGGTTACCCACGGCGCCGCGGGCCAGGGCCTCGGCGCAGGCGGANCCCANGCCGCCGATGCCCNCCACCGCCACGCGGGCGCCGGCAAGCCGGGCCATGGCGTCGTCGCCGAAGCGCCGGAACAGCCGCTGACGGGGGTCGTCGTCACCCACGGGCCGCGCCGCGGTCACGAGACCCTCCTCCACCGCGGGTCGGTGATGACCCGGGCGGCGATGAGGCCGACGGGCAGGAACACCACGATCATGGCGGCCCTGATGAGCCAGTCGACGGCGTCGGTGGGCTGGAACGTGCCCATGTAGTAGACGGCCCGGTACATGTAGAGGCCAGGCACCATGATCACGATGGAGGGCACGGTGACGGCGGTGCGCGGGATGGAGGTGCGCGCCTTGCACGCGGCGGCGAGGAGCCCCGCCACGAAGGCGCCGGCCAGGGCCGCGGCCTCGGGGGGCACGGACCAGAACCCCGTCAGCGACAGGCGCAGCGTGTTGGCCACGGCGCCGATGGACGCCGCGGTGGCACACATCCGGGGCGTGGAGTTGAACATCACCGAGAAGCCGTAGACGCCCACGAACGAGAAGAGGGCCCGAAGTGCGNTGAGCGGCACGGGGCCGAGGCCCAAAGGCGCGAAGTCGTCGGGATAGAGCCGCACGCCCGTGGCCACGAGCCAGCCCACGGCGGTGCCGGTGAGGATGACGGTGAGGGCGTAGGCCAGCCGCTCGATGCCGCTGCGCATCTCGGACTGGAAGAGGTCGAACCCGCTTGTGATGAGGGGGAAACCCGGGATGACAAAGAGCATGGCGCCGATGTAGCCCGCCTCGTGGCTCATGGCGTCAGGCACCCAGGGCGACATGGCCATGAGGGAGAGGAGGTAGGCCACGCAGGCCACGGCCACACCGCAAGCCACGGCCACGAACTGGTTGATGCGGCGGCCCGCCACCACGCGGCGGGCGAGCTGCCCGAACCCGGCGCCGAGGGCGGCGCNGGCCATCTCGACGGGGCCGCCGCCCAGGAGGAAGACGAACGAGCCGCAGGCGAGACCCGAGGCGAGGCCGCTCTGCCACGGGCGGTAGCGCTGACCCTTGGACTCCACGACGTCGAGCAGGTCGTGGAAGGCGCCCACCGAGATCTCTCGGCCCAGAGCCTCGANCTCGTGGAGGTAGTGCTCGAGGAGCATGACCCGCTCGGTGTTGACGCCGGCCGTGGGGNTGGCCACTACCTCGGTGATGGACCGGGAGCCCTCGATGCAGGTAGCCTCGATGTTGACGAGCGAGATGTCCGCGTGCACCGTGACGCCGAGGACGTGGGCCACGCGGTTCATGAAGTCGCGGACCCGCCAGGCGGAGTCCCCGGCCGAGAGGGCCAGCTGGCCGGTGCGCATGATGACCGNGACCTNGTCGGCGAGCGGNGCATCCACGGCGGGGCGGCNCGGCTCGCTGAGAGCCTCGTGCCAGGGCACCCGCATGTGGTGCGGGCCCGACACGTCGAGATAGGTGGAGAGGTTCCGGTTCCCTTGCTCAGGCTCTGGCACGGCGGCTCTTTCCTGACGGCGGCAGACACGAAAACCAGCCTAGCACCGGCACCCGCCGCCGGGTGCCGGTGCCGGCGGAAACGCGCCTGCCTGCCGGACGGGCCCTTTAGAAGCGCGTCTCCCAGGGGGTCATGAGGCGCATGCCGTTGAGGACGACGATGAGGGCCACGCCCGTGTCGGCGAAGATGGCCGCGCCCATGCCGGCCACGCCGAGCACCGCGNGCACCAGCACCGCGACCNTGACGGNGAGGGCGAAGACGATGTTCTCGCGCACCACCGCCATGCAACGGCGGGACAGGGAGAAGAACGACGGCAGGCGCTCGAGGTCGCCGGAGAGCAGCGCGACGTCGGCCACCTCGAGGGCGGTGTCGCTGGCGGCGGCGCCCATGGTGACGCCGAGGTCGGCCGCGGCGAGGGCCGGCGCGTCGTTGATGCCGTCGCCCACCATGGCCACCGTCCGGCCCTGGGAGCGGAGCGCCTCCACGCGGGCCACCTTGTCGTCGGGGAGCAGCTCGGCCGCCGCCTCCGCGACGCCCACGCGCCCCGCCACCACGGCGGCCACCCGGGCGTTGTCGCCCGTGAGCATCACGGTGTCGCGGATGCCCATGGCATGGAGCCGGGAGACGGCCTCGGGGGTGGTGGCGCGCACGGAGTCGGCCACGGCCACCACGCCGGCGACGCGGCCGTCCACCGCGACCACGAGGGCCGTGGCCCCCGATGCGGCTGCGTCGTCCACGGCCTGCCCGGCATCCCCGTCGAGCGCCGCCACGGTGCGGGCGAAGGCCGGCTTGCCCACGAGCACGGCAGCGCCGTCCACGGTGCCGGTCATGCCGTTGCCCGCCGTCTCACGGACGTCCGCGGCCGCAAGGGCGGGGGCGACGGACCCCTCGGCGGCCATGCGGACGGCGGCGGCCAGGGGGTGGGTGGACTCGCGCTCCAGGGCTGCGGCCAGGGCAAGCACGCGCTCGCGGGAGAGGCCGCCGAAGGGCGTGACCGAGACCACCTCGGGCGTGCCGGCGGTGAGGGTGCCGGTCTTGTCGAACGCCACGGCGTCCACCTTGGAGCCGATGTCGAAGTACGCCCCACCCTTCACGAGCACGCCCATGCGGGCCGCACGGGAGATGGCCGAGACGAACGAGACCGGCGTGGAGATCACGAGGGCGCAGGGGCAGGCGATGACGAGCAGCGTGAGGGCGCGCCAGACCCAGGCGCCCCAGTCGGGCGTCGCCCCGAGGCCGAGGGCCCCCACGAGGGTGAGGCAGAGCGGCACGCCGACGCCCACGGCCGCCGCCACGGCCACCACGGCCGGGGTGTAGACGGCGGCGAAGCGGTCGACGAAGGCCTCGTAGGGCGCCTTCTGCGCCTGGGCCCCCTGCACCATGGAGACGATGCGGGCCAGGGTGCCGCTGTCGGCGCGGCTCGTGACGCGCACGGTGACGGGCGCCACCGTGTTGAGCGAGCCGCCGTACACCCGGGCTCCCGCCCCCTTGTCCTGGGGCACGGACTCGCCGGTGACGGGCGCCTCGTCGAAGCTGGAGNCGCCGGCCACAAGCGTGCCGTCGAGGGGCACGCGCTCGCCGGGGAGCACGCGCACCTCCCAGCCCACCTCGACGTCGGCCAGGGGCTCGTCGGCGACGGAGCCGTCGGCACGCACCACGTGGGCGGTCTCCGGGGCGAGCTCCATGAGGCCCTCCACCGAGCCGCGGCTGCGGCGCATGGACCAGCCCTCGAGCCACTCGCCCACCTGGTCGAGGAAGATGACGATGGCGGCGTCGCGGAAGGTGTCCACCTCCAGGTGGCCGCCGAGGGCCTCCACGAGGCCCATGACCAGTGCGCCCACGACGGCGATGGACATGAGCNCGTTCATGTCGGCCTTCCGGCGCCCGAGGGACGCGGCGGCGAGCGGGAGGATGAACGCGAGGCCGGCCAGGGCGGCCGCGGCGTAGAGCCAGGCCGTGGCGAGGCCGCCGACGGCGGCCTCGGCCACGATGCCGGCGACGATGAGGGCGGCGGAGGTGCCGAGGAGCACGGCGGCGCGGTGCTCGGCGAACCAGCCGCGACGGGCGTCGAGACGCTCGAGCTGCTCGTCGGTGAGCTCGAGGTCCTCCCCGCACGAGCGCACGGCGTCCAGGACCGCGCGCTCCACGGCGGCGGGCTCGGCCCCGGCCGCGGAGACCACCGAGAGGGTGGCCGTCGCATAGGTGAGGCTCGCGTCGGCGACCTCGGGCAGGCCCCTCACGGCCTCCTCGACGGCACGGGCGCAGTTGGGGCAGTCGAGGTCGGCGACCTTGAACGTGAGGTCCGGGGTGCCGGAGGGCCCATGGGTCGGGGCGGCTTCGCCGTGGTCGTGGCCGTCGCAGCCGCAGTGCACGCGGCCGTCGTGGCCGTGGGCGTCGCAGCCGCNGTGCCCGTGGTCGTGGTCGTGGCGATCGTGCCCGCTCATGAGAGCTCCTCCCCCGCGTGCTCGAGGCCCACGCGGATGAGCGTGGCCACGTGGCCGTCGGCCAGCGAGTAGATCGAGCGCTGCCCCTCGCGGCGCTGGGCCACGAGCCCGCGGTCGCGCAGGAGGCGCAGCTGGTGTGAGATGGCCGACTGCGACACCGGGCAGATCTCCTGGAGCTCGGAGACCGAGCGCTCGGCCGTCATGAGCGCCCCGAGGATCTGGAAGCGCGTGTAGTCGGACAGGGCGTCGAAGATCTGCGTCGCCCCGTAGATGGCGTCCTCGTCGGTGAGGAACGCGTCGGTCCCCTCGGTGGCCGGTCCGTCGATGCCCATGGGCCCCTCCCTCCGCCGCCGTCAAAGGCGGCCTCTCCGNAATTCATGAGCACTTGCTCATATGTTCATCAGCAGTATACCTCACGGGCTCCCACAGGCAAGCCCGTCCCGCCNGCNCCNTCGGCCGGCGCCCCTGGGTCGGCGGACGGCCTCGCATATACTGTGGGTGGAACGGCGGGGACACCCGCCGGCACCGGGAGGGAGGGGTCCATGGACCTTCGCCGACGCATCGACTCCATGGGCGACGCCGCCCTCGGCTGGGCCGGGGCTGCCCTGCTCGGTTGCGGCGCCATCCTAGCGTCGCTGGAGGACCCCGCCTGGGGCGCCCTCGCGGCGCTGCTCGGATGCCTCGGCGGCCTCGCCTGCGGCGTGGGGGCGGGCAGAGCCTTCGCCCGGCGCGCAC
>NZ_CAJMXC010000070.1:0-10201 GCF_905219715.1 Olsenella sp. CU969 | reverse complement strand
CCCCTCACTTCATGGCGAGAAATGAGGGGAAATCGGGATTGTTCCCCATCGGAGGGAGCCGCGCGAGGGGCGGGCGTCTCACGCTCCACCCTGCCGCGGCTGGAGAACGGCGACCCCTCTGCCGCAGCGGGTGAGAAGGGCCAGGTGATAGGGCGGCTCAAGGTCTTCTGCGAGGGGCGCAGGGTGGGAACCACGCGCTTCAACCTGAGGCGAGATACTGCCTCTCAGACCTCACTGGACACGATCGAAGACCATGGTGGCCTGGATGCGGTCACCACCACCAAGACCCACGCTACCGCTGGCGGAAGTCGAGATCGTGCGCAGGCGATAACCCCTGGCCGCCTGTTNTGTTGATAACGTTCTCCAGCTCCACAAGGTTGCCGGACCCGGTGCCGAGGAACTTCTCCTTGAGAGTGACCTGCATCACCACGTAGGGACGGTCGCTACCCGAAGCCACCGAAAACGTGGACTCCTTCNTCGCGTTCTCAAAGAAACCATGGNATCCCCTTACTTATGACCCTATACAAGGAACAGTATACAGAATCCTTTNAGAATTAAAAGCATACTGTCGATCTAAAACTCGTTTTGGACATGTAAGGGGTGAAGATGCGCATCGTAATCGATAGATGCCGAGACAGCCGCCCGATAACCTCAAGCCTCGATTTCGAGGCCTACTCCGATATCGCTGGCAATGGCGAATAGGGACCATGGAGCACTTCTACGTGCGAGCTCTGCCCTGTAGGCCTCCCACTGGTTCTCGTGCCGCCATTCTTTCTTGAAAAACGGGTAGTCGCGCCAGTAGACATCCGGTACAAAGCTGACGAGCGGAAACCCGAATCGAACGGCCCCGGCCTTGGGTGCCCCCATCCTGGAGATAGAGCCGTCGTGCTTCAGACGGTTGTTGGCGAACTTTAGTGCGAGTACGGCCGGATTCTCCTTATCATCCTTGAGGTCGGGGCGGACGTCGCAGACCGCGACGAGGGCCCCGACCGCGCCGAACAGGGCGCAGTCCACCTCGACAAGGTCGAGGGCACCTGATTCGGCGGCGTGCCACTTTTCGACCGCGCGCCGCAGATTTGCGTGGTAGCGCTGGGCCATCGCTGTGAACCGGTCGACCTTACGCTCCCAATCCTCCATATGACCCCATTCTCATCACGACTGGATCAGATACATCCGCGCTTATTCGATGTCCATTGACCACGCAGCCGGCCAGTTGTCCGGGTGCGGCAGCTCCTCCAACGGGGGCAGCGAGTCCATGACATCCAAGGTCTCCATGGACACGCGGATGACGCTCTCCAGCAGGTCCACGATGTAGCGGGGGTTGTCCGGCGCANAGAGGTTGGGGTCGTTGACGATTCCACTCTTCTTGTCCGTGGTCACCTTGTAGCGGTCCACGAGCCAGGCGAGGGCGCTCTTGCCGTTGACCACGTAATCCTGGGCCCGCTCGGGGATGCCGCGCAGGGTGAGATTGTCGGACACCTTGAGGACGGTGAAGTCCTTGACGAGCTTGCCGGTCTCCTTGTCGCGCACCTTGCCCCAGGCCATCTTCTCGGTCCGTCCGGGGTTCTCCGAGCAGCCGACCTCCTCAACGGGCCAGGGCTCCACCGACTCGTAGTTCACGTGCAGCTCGCCGAGCTTGCGGCCGGCCTCCTCGAACGCGCGGAAGTCCTTAGCGAGCGGTATGCGGGGCAGCTCCTTCTTGAGGTNGTTGGCAAAGCGCCTGCGGTACTCCGGCGAGTGGAGCAGTCCGTAGACGTAGAAGAAGATGTCTTCCTTGGTGATAGAGGTGTCGTCGTAGGCCTGTTGGAAGACGGCGAGAGCCTCGTCGGTGATGGCATCGTGGCGCACGGGGGCAGAATTGCCGAGAAGGCCGTCGACTTCCGCTTCCTCGTACCAATACAGCGGGAAGCATTGACTGTCCCCTACAAAATGAAGGTCAGGGATGACTGAAGTCAACAATACAGTTCCCCGAGAAATACAAATTGCNANATTCTCGAAACTAAGAGCATGCTGCATTATGCGAACACTACATGTTTCGAAAGATTCCTTCGTCCCCTTGTCCGAAGGGAGCGGGAACAGTCGAGGTTGCAGCAACGTCATTTCGTTCATCACCTTGTCGTAGTACAAGAATTCTTTACAGAAAGGCCTGTAAGAGCCAGCAACCATGGCATTGTCTTTATACGAGATGAGTTTCTTATCATCCACGTAGTCCCGCATGCGCCNAGTCCAGCTAAAGGAAGTGTCATCNCTCGGCACATCCTTACTCACGTCATTCCCATGTATTACGACATTTGTATTATCTACCAAATTATGCATATTTTCAGCTACTAACGAAGCACAGAAGCCCCATGCCCATGCATCTCGTCCGGTATAAATTCCCAAGGACCAGATTTCGAACAGGCCCNTAGGATTCTTTCGCTTCTTAATTCCAATTGGCGCAAACTCATACCACGAATCATCACGCTGGTCGAGCCAATCTCCGTGTCGATCAGGAATGAGTGGAGCCCACTCCGGGTCACCCTCAACAGCCTCTTTGAGAATATCCAGTTTTTGTTGACGATTAAGATAGTTTCCGATGTCACGATACCAAATTGCCCCGTGCTCTTTCGAACCTGGGTTCTTTACCAATAACGTTATCGCGATAGTTGCGCGGGAACCAGAATCGAAGATTTGGCCGCCCTCCCGTTTGGACTCTTCGCCCTGGGTCCGCCGATTACCCCGAAGGTTATACACATAAATCGAATTAAAATCGTCGGTAAAACACTGACGGACGCCAACACCTGCATCGCCTGTTAACCAGCCACCATTGGAGACAAAACACACAACGCCAGATTCTCCAATACGGTCAGAAGCCCACCTGAAGGCACGAATATAGTGATCGTAGAGAGAGTTCTTTAGCCCAGCCTTGCTCCTGTTAGCGTAAGTCTCGGAAATACGGTTATCCAGGGTCTTATACTTTGCGTTTTGAATACCAGTGCCGTCCTTGTCAACTTTCCGGTACGGCGGGTTGCCCACGATGACCGTGATGGGCGTGTTCACCTGCTCCTCGATGCGGTCGCTGTTCTCCAGGAACGTGCGCCGGTCGATGACGTTGTCCTCCTCCCCCAGCTGGAAGGTGTCGCAGAGGAGCGCCCCGGGGAATGGCTTGTAGGCCCCGCCCATGCGGGCGTGGTAGGACTGCTCGATGTTGATGTCCATGATGGTGGCGGCCAAGGGCACGATCTCGTTGGAGTGCAGGTCGTGCTCGTACTTGTAGGGCAGGTCCTCGTCCGAGATGAGGGTGGGGTCCTCGATGAGGCGCGTGAGATAGATGCCCNTGCCGGCAAAGCCGTCGAGGACGTGCACCCCCCTGTCGCCGAGATGCTGGCCGAACTCCCGCTCAAGGGCCNTCTGCACCATGAGGAGCTGGGCGTCCACCACCTCCACGNGCGTGTACACGATGCCCAGCTCCTCGGCGGTGCCCTTGAAGGCCGTGGCAAAGAAGTCGTTGTAGAGCTCCTNGATGAGGTTCTGCTTGGCGGCGTCGCTCTGCACCTGGGAGGCGATGACACGCACCTGGGAGTAGAGGTCGTTGAGCTCGGGGCTGTCCAGCGACGACCTGAGGCCCGCGTCGTAGAGGGCCGTCAGGGCGCGGTCGATGCCGGCCACAATGGGGTTGCCCTCGCGCACCTGGTCCTGGTTGAACAGGGCGTCGAAGATGGGCTTGGTCACCTCGTGCTGGGCCAGCACGTCCACGGCGCGGTCCGCGTCGTANTCGGGATTCAGGGTGCCCCGGAGGCCGGTGAGGAACCCGTCGAAGGCGTCGGCCGCCTCGCCCGGCTCGGCCACGAGGGAGCGAATCTGGTCGGCCCGGGCGCGGGTGACGGCGCCGACATCACCCGCCCACTCGTTCCAGTAGATCTTGGTGCCGCACTTGCGCACGATCTGNGCGCGGATGGCGCGGGCCATCTCCTGGAGGGATTCCTCGTCCTCGCCCAGGAGGAGCTGCCCCTGGTTGGGGTCCACCTCGCCGCGCTTGAGCTTCTCGGGGGCCGTGGGCTCGTAGTCTTCGTCACGGGCATCCTCCCCCACCCGGTGAGCGCGGTGCGCGACGTTCTTGGGCCTGTCGAGACGGGAGGGGTCGAGCACCTCGAACTCGACGACCTCCTTGAGGGACTCGGAGTCGCCCAGGGAGGCGGCGTTGATCTTGGCGTCCAGGCGCTCGTCATGGGAGCGCAGGGCCGAGACCACATCCCAGATGCGGCCGNACTCGCGGCTGGACGAGAGGGCCTCGCCGGGGTCGCTGCCGTCCGCCACGAAGATAGGGATGATGATGTAGCCGTAGCGCTTGCCCGCCGACGTGCGCATGACGCGCCCGACGGACTGGATGATGTCCACCTTGCTGCGACGCTTGGAGAGGTAGACGACGGCGTCGAGGGCCGGCACGTCGATGCCCTCGGAGAGGCAACGTGCGTTGGAGAGGATGCGGCAGACGTCGTCGTCATCGCCGCCCGCAAGCCAGTCGAGGCGCTCGGCGCGCTCCGGGGCGGTCATGGTGCCGTCCACGTGCCTGACGNCCACCCGCNCGTGACGGCCGCCGTCACCGGAGTCCGAGCCCTCCTCCTCCATGCCCTGGAGGTAGGCGTCCACCACATGCTGGAACTGGTCGGAGAGGAACTTGGACGCGGCGATGTTGGCCGCGAAGGCGATGGCATGGTGCAGCACGCGACGGGTGTCTTCGCCCTCGACGACGCCGGCACCCTCGATATCCATGACGCCGCCGGCATGGGTGCGGTCGAATAGCGCCTTCCACACGCCGAGGAATCGCGCGGCGTCGGGCATCTCGATCTCGTTGGCGTTGTTGGCGACGAGACGCTGGATCGACCGCGGCATCATGGACTGGTCGACCTGCATGGCCACGAGCTTGTAGTCGGTGAGCAGGCCTTGGTTGACCGCGGCCCCAAAGGAGAGCCGGTGGCAGATGCGGCNGTAGANCTCGGGGTTGTCCATGGACGCCACGAGGCCGTCGGAGACCTTGGCCATGCCGGCGAGCTTCTCGTCGTCCTTGGTCTGGTAGACCCGGGGCGTGGCCGTCATGTAGAGACGGCGCCGGGCGTCGATCCAGGCGTTGTCGTGGACGCGCACGAAGGCGGTCTCGTCGGCCTTGCCGTCCTCGCCGTGCATGCGGCCCGTGGTGCGGTGGGCCTCGTCGCAGATCACGAGGTCGAAGGAGGGCAGGCCCGCCTCCTGGGCCTCATGGATGACGTCGATGGACTGGTAGGTGGAGAAGACGACGTTGAGGGCGCCGGGGTCGGCGCGGAAGCGCGANGCCAGAAGGCCCGAGTTGGTGGTGGCGGGATACGGCACCATGGAGAGGGTGCCGTAGGACTCGGCCACCTCGGCCGGGTCCCCCTTGCCCAGGCTCGACGCCTTGGGGTCGGAGCACACCACGTAGGGGTTGAGACGGCCGCGCACCTGCTCGGCCCAGTCGCGCATGGACTGGGCCACGAGGCTNATGGACNGGGCGAGGAAGAGCACCGTGCCGCCTGGCACGAGCTCCTCGGCCAGGCGCAGGGCCGTGAGGGTCTTGCCGGTGCCGCAGGCCATGACGAGGGTGGTGCGGTCGGCCGTCTCGAACTCGGCCTTGACGGCGTCGATGGCCCTGCGCTGATGCTTGCGGGGCTCAAAGACCAGGCGTTCGCGGCCCTGCCGCACCTCCTCGCAGGTGAGGTGCATGCCGTTGGTGTAGAAGTCCTGCCACGGGAGGTTGGACCGCTCGATGTCGTCGAGGCNGATGCGCACGACGTTGTCGTGCTCGTTGATGTAGGCCTCGAGGTTCTTGGTGAGCTTTACGGCGGTGTCCGCAAGGACCCGGTAGGTGTAGACGTCCTCCGTGGCCTGCATGAAGAAGGTGGCCACGGAGCCCTCGGACAAGGCGGCGTCCGTGTAGCACTTGGCCTGGATGGCCCAGTACTCGCCGGTCTTGGCGTCACGGGCCACGAGGTCGATGCCCACGTCCTGCTTGCCGTTGTTGGTGGGGGCGTCGGCCCACATCCAGACGCCGTCGAACCTGTCGGCATAGAGCGGGTCGTTCTCAAGGAAGAACTTGACGGCCCGCTCCCAGGCGGTGCCCTGGTCCTTTNTGTTGACGGACTCCGCGACGATACGGTCGAAGACCTCGCGGACAGATAGGTTGACCTGGCTCTCTCCCACGCTTNCGTNCTTCGANCGGACGCGGCAGGTGGCCCAAGGTCACGAAAAGGTAGTCGTTTTGAGAGGGTATTATCTGAAAATGAACCGAAGTAACTACCTGCACATTTCGCGGCGGGTCAGCACTCGAGAAGGCGCTTGAGGGGGCTCCTCAAAACGACTACGTTCTGCGAAGTTCACAGGAGAAGCGCAGACGGCCCCACCGTTCCCGGTCAACCCGTCGTCTGGGCGCAGGCGCCGTCCTCGGCCCTCCAACGGTCGAAGGTCGAGACGCTCACTTGGAGGCGACGGGCCGCCTGCCTGCGGGTAAGGTCGCCGCGGAGGAACTCCTCCCTCACGGCCTCGTAGCAGTCGGGGCGCGCGATCCTGGGGCGCCCGAGGTGCTTGCCGCGGGNCCGTGCGGCGGCGATGACCNGGGCCTGCCGCTCGCGGATCTTCTCCCTCTCGAGATGGGCCACGTAGGCGAGGAGCTGGAGGACGATGTCCGAGATGAAGGCGCCCGTGACGCCCTCGGCGTCCGAGCGCGTGTCCAGCAGCGGCATGTCGAGCACCACGATGTCCACGCCCCTGTCGCGCGTGAGCTCGCGCCACTCCGCGATTATCTCGTCGTAGTTGCGGCCGATGCGGTCGATGCTCAGCACGTAGAGGACGTCGCCCGCCCTGAGCCGCCGCTTGAGACGGCGCCACCCCGGNNGGTCGAAGTCCTTGCCGCTGGCCTTGTCCTCGTACACGGCGTCGAGCCCCAGCTCCGCGAAGGCGTCAAGCTGGCGGTCGAGGTTCTGGTCTGCGGACGACACGCGCGCGTAGCCGAAGGAACGGTGGTCCATGGCGCCCTCCCCTCGCGATCCATGGGCAAAGACGCGGCACCGGGGCGACGCGGGAGGGGGTCTCTCTCCAGTATAGCGTACATCTGTTCTGTTTTGGGAGGGCTGGCAGGACCGGTGCAGTATCAGTATCATGATTTGCATAGCTGATACCGATCTAGCCCACATGATNCCGAAAGGAGCCCTCCATGCACCTCTTCGAGTACCCCTGGCCAGAGCTTGCATCGGACCCGACCATCCTTGGGCTCCTCGCAGAGACCGAACGCGGACGCGGCGCATGGGAGGCTGTCAGTGACGGAAGGGCCGCACCCCTCTCCTCCATGGCATCAGACACCAGGATCATGAGCACCCTGGCCTCCAANGCCATCGAGGGAATCCGCACCACGCCCGAACGCGGCCTTGCCGTGGCCGGAGGCATTGCAGCGCCGTGCACCCATGACGAGCGTGAGATCGCGGGCTACAGGGACGCGCTCACCCTCGTGCAGGAGAACCACGGCGCCATGGAGCCCACTCCCGGGCTCATCCTCCAGCTGCACCGCGACCTTTACAGAAGGAGCGGGGAGTCCATCGGGGGCCGTTTCAAGGACAGCGACAACGTCATCGCGGAGGTCGGGCCCGACGGCGCCCTCTCCACGAGGTTCAAGCCCGTCTCCGCGAGCAGGACACCGGATGCCGTGGAGGAGCTCTGCCGGGCATGGTCGGCAGCTCATGAGGCCGGCGGCGTTAGCCCGCTCCTCCTCTGTGGCGCCTTCGTCCTCGACTTCACCTGCATTCACCCGTTCTCGGACGGCAACGGACGCATGAGCAGGATCCTGACACAGCTCCTGCTCCTCAAGGACGGGTACGACGCCGTGCTCTACTCCCCCCTCGAGGCCGTCATAGAGCGCCGTCGTCCCGAGTACTACGACGCCTTGCAGGCATCCTCCATGGGATGGCACGAGAACGCGTCGGACCCGAGGCCNTTTCTCGCCTTCCACCTCGAGGCCTTGACGGAGTGCCAGCAAGAGGCTCGCCGGAGGCTCGAGGGCCAGGGAGGCGCCCCGACATCCAAAGGCGACAGGGTCGTCGAGTTCATGGCCTTCCACCAAGGCCCGTTCCGGAAAGCGGACATCTTGGCCGCCCTGCCAGACATCTCCGAGATCACGGTCAAGAGGGTGCTCGCGCAGGCCCGGCGCGACGGCTTGCTGGAGCTGCTGGGGTCGGGGAGGTCGTCCGCCTACCTGTGGAGGGGCGACGTGGGCCGCCCGTAGACGACCCTTCGGTGAGTGAAAACCCGCTCACTGAAGCCCCTGGACCCCCAGAAACCGCTCACTGAAGCCTCTGAAGCCACTCACCGAAGCCCGCCGCCACCTACAGCAGGTCGTAGGCGTCCACGTCGATGGCCNCCGAGACGCCCCGGCTGTNCACCGCCGAGCAGGCCCTGGCCAGAAAGCCGCCCAGGTCGCCGTCCACCGGCGCCTTCACCAGCACGTGGCGCCGCAGGCGGTCGGCCACCTTGCCCTTCACGCACTCCGCCGGCCCCACGACCTGCCAGCCCTGCTCGCCCTCGGCCTGGGAGCGCAGCGCCGCGGCGATCTGGTCCACCACGCGCTCCACGAGCGCCTCGTTGACGCCCGACACCACCACGTTGCCCAGCCGCCTGAACGGCGGGTAGGCGGCCTCCTCGCGGTCGGCCAGCTCGAAGGCCCTGAACGCCGCGCGGTCGTGGCCGGCCACGCACGTCACGGCCGGGTGCGTGGGCCAGTAGGTCTGCACCAGCACGCGGCCCGGGTCCTCGCCGCGGCCCGCGCGGCCCGCCACCTGCTCCAGGAGGTCGTAGGTCCTCTCGGACGCGCGGAAGTCGGGCAGCTTGAGGGTGGTGTCGGCGTTGATGACGCCCACGAGCGTNACCTCGGGGAAGTCCAGGCCCTTGGCTATCATCTGCGTGCCGATGAGCACCGCGCCGTCCGCCGCGTCGAACTCCTCGAGCAGCGCCTGGTGGGCCCCCTTGCCCCGGGTGGTGTCGGCGTCCATGCGCACGACGGGGGCGTCGGGCAGCATCATGCGCAGCTCGTCCTCCACGCGCTGGGTGCCCACACCGTAGGCGGCGAGGTAGCGGCTGCCGCACGCCGGGCAGTGCGTGGACGGGTTGGGAAACGCCGCCTGGGGCCAGGTGCGNCCGCAGGAGTGGCAGGCGAGCTCGTGGGTGCGCTCGTGGTAGGTGAGCGCCGTGGAGCAGTGCGGGCACGTGGGCACGCACCCGCAGTCGCGGCACATGAGGAACGTGGCGAACCCGCGGCGGTTGAGCAGCAGCACCGATTTGTGCCCCGCCTCGAAGTTCTCGACCAGGGCCTTGCGGAGCGGTGCCGAGAACGGCGAGTTGTTGTNGGCGGCAAACTGGCTGCGCATATCCACGACCTGCACCGCGGGCAGCGTCGCCCCGCCGGGGCGCTCCTCCATGGTCACCGACGTCCACGAAGCGCCGCGCCACGACCCGCGGGCGCAGCGGGCCACCGCCTCCATGGACGGCGTGGCGCTCCCCAGCACGAGGGCGCCCCCGCGCAGGCGCGCGAGCTCCGCGGCGACGTNACGGGCGTGGTAGCGGGGCGCCTGGTCCTGCTTGTAGGAGTGCTCGTGCTCCTCGTCCACCACCACGAGGCCGAGGTCGGCCATGGGCGCGAACAGGGCCGAGCGGGCGCCCACCACGACGCGGGCCTCGCCGGAGCGGATGCGCTCCCACTGNTCGCGGCGCTCGCCGGTGGAGAGCCTCGAGTGCAGGATGGACACCGTGTCGCCGAAGCGGCTGCGNAAACGTCCCACGGTCTGGGCCGTGAGCGAGATCTCGGGCACGAGCACCACGGCGCCCCTCCCCTGCCCGAGCACCCGCTCGATGGCCGAGAGGTAGACCNCCGTCTTGCCCGACCCCGTGACGCCGTCCACGAGCACNACGCCGCCGGAGCCGTCGGCCACGGCGGCGTCCACGGCGTCGAGGGCCTGCACCTGGCCGTCCGACAGGCGCTCCGGACGGGCGGCCCGGGCGCTGGAGAGCGTGGTGGCCGGGTCCTGGGTGCGGCGGCTCTCCACCACCACGACGCCCTTCTTGGCCAGCGCCGTCACGGCCCCCTGGGCTCCCGGCACCACGGCCTTGAGCTCGGCGAGGCGCTGCGGCCCCTCGGCGAGGGCGGCGAGGAGCTCGCGCTGGCGCACGG
>NZ_CAJMXC010000069.1:0-10290 GCF_905219715.1 Olsenella sp. CU969 | reverse complement strand
GAGCCTAGCAGTGCCCGGGCCCCCTCGCCCCGGTGCCGTTGGCGCGGGTGCCCGGGCACTGCTAGGCTCCCAAGAAGGCATTGTTTCCGGTCCGGTAAATCCCACGCACGCGCTGGGAATTGACGGCCCGTTCTGCGATGCTGTGCCAACGCCGCCACGTGTGGGAGGGCGGCCGTGAACCGGGGGACCCATGATCGAGCTGCGCAACCTGTCCAAGACCTTCTCCACCCCCTCGGGTGAGCTCCACGCCGTGAGCGGCGTCGACCTCACCGTCGAGGACGGCGAGGTCTTCGGCATCATCGGCTTCTCCGGCGCCGGCAAGTCCACCCTCGTGCGCTGCATCAACCTGCTGGAGCGCCCCACGGAGGGCTCCGTCATCGTCAACGGCCGCGACCTCGTGGCCCTGCCGCCCCGGCAGCTGCGCGAGGCGCGCAAGAAGATCGGCATGATCTTCCAGCAGTTCAACCTGCTGCAGCAGCGCACCGTGGCCGCCAACGTGCGCTACCCCCTCGACATCGCCGGGGTGTCCCGCTCCGAGGCCGACGCCCGGGTGGCCGAGCTCCTCGAGCTCGTGGGCCTCTCCGAGAAGGCCCGCTCGTACCCGGCGCAGCTCTCCGGCGGCCAACAGCAGCGCNTGGCCATCGCCCGCGCCCTGGCCAGCGACCCCGACATCATCCTTTGTGACGAGGCCACGAGCGCCCTCGACCCCGAGGCCACCCGCTCGGTCCTCGACCTCCTCAAGGAGCTCAACGCCCGCCTGGGCGTCACCGTGGTGGTGATCACCCACGAGATGAAGGTGGTCGAGCTCATCTGCGACCGCGTGGCCGTCATGGCCCAGGGCCGCGTCTGCGAGGTGGGCGCCGTCCAGGACGTCTTCCTGCACCCCAAGCGCGAGACGGCCCGCCGCCTCGTGTCCCCGGCCGAGGGCCACCTCGAGGACGCCCTCGGCGGCGAGCTGCCCCCCGGCATGGTGCGCATCGCCTTCACCGGCGAGGAGTCCGGCGACCCCGTGATCAGCGACCTCTCCCTCACCTGCGGCGTGCGCGTGTCCATCATGGGCGCCAACACGCAGGACATCGGCGGTCGCGCCTTCGGCCAGATGCTCATCCAGCTGCCCGAGGACCCCGACGCCGCCGACCGCGTCCGCGCCTACCTGGACGGCCGCGGCATCCACTACGAGGAGGCGGGAGACCCGCGAATGCCCGGCGGCGACGGCACCGGAACCCCGTCCGCGAAAGGGGGTGAGCGCCANTGAGCCNNGAGATNATCGACCTCCTCGTCACCGGCACGTGGGAGACCCTGTACATGACCGTCGTCTCGACGGCCATCGCCTATGTCATCGGCGTCCCGCTCGGCGTGGTGCTCTACATCACCGGTGAGGGCGGCATCGCGCGCAACCGCGCCGTCAACCTGGTGGTGGGCATCGTCGTCAACGTGCTGCGCTCCATCCCCTTCCTGATCCTGCTCGTGGCCATCCTGCCCTTCACGCGCCTTGTGGTGGGCACCACCATCGGCTCCACGGCCACCGTCGTGCCGCTCGTGGTGGCCGCCGCGCCCTACGTGGCGCGCATGGTGGAGTCGTCGCTCAAGGAGGTCGACGGCGGGGTCATCGAGGCGGCCCGCGCCATGGGCTCCTCGCCCTGGCAGGTCGTGGTCAAGGTCCTCATCCCCGAGGCCGGCCCCTCGCTGCTCGTGGGCGCCGCCATCTCGCTGGCCACGATCCTGGGCTACTCGGCCATGGCGGGCTTCGTGGGCGGCGGCGGGCTCGGTGCCATCGCCATCAACTACGGCTACTACCGCTACCAGGGAGACGTCATGCTCGCCACGGTGGCCCTGCTCGCCGTCATCGCGCAGGTCTTCCAGGAGGGCGGCCTCAAGCTGGTTTCCAAGGTGGACAAGCGCCACCGCTGACACAGACACCGGGCGCACCGCCCGCTACCCAAGGAGACACCCATGAAGAAGCACCCGATCGCCGCGCGTCTCTGCGCCGTCGCCCTCGCCGTCGTCTGCGTGGCCGGCCTCGCCGCCTGCGGCCAGTCCGGCTCCTCCTCCGACGGCGACAAGACCATCAAGGTGGGCGCCAGCCCCACCCCCCACGCCCAGATCCTCAACGCCGTGAAGGACGAGCTCGCCAAGGACGGCTNCACCCTCGAGGTCGTGGAATTCAACGACTACATCCTGCCCAACAAGGCCCTTGAGAACGGCGAGCTGGACGCCAACTACTTCCAGCACGTGACCTACCTCAACGACTTCAACGAGGAGAACGGCACGCACCTCGTGAACGCCGCGGGCATCCACTTCGAGCCCTTCGGCCTCTATGCCGGCAAGACCGCCTCGCTCGACGCCCTACCCGACGGCGCGACCGTGGCCGTGCCCAACGACACCACCANCGAGGCCCGCGCCCTGCTCCTCCTGCAGCAGGAGGGCCTGATCAAGCTCAAGGACGGCGCCGGCCTCAACGCCACCGTGGTGGACATCGTGGAGAACCCCAAGAACCTCAAGATCGAGGAAGTTGAGGCCGCTCAGTTGCCTCACCACTTGCCTAGCGTTGACATTGCCGCCATCAACGGCAACTACGCGCTGGGTGCCGGCCTCAAGGTCTCCGACGCGCTGGCCACCGAGTCCGACCAGGGCGAGGCCGCCAAGGCCTACGCCAACATCNTGGCGGTGAAGGACGGTAACCAGGACAGCGAGAAGACCAAGGCCCTCGTGAAGGCCCTCACCTCCGAGACGGCCAAGAAGTACATCGACGACACCTACGACGGCGCCGTGGTCACGGTCTTCTAGGAACAGGTTCTTACAAGGACGGCCCCTCTGGCGGCCGGCGCCCACGAGCGGCGCCGGCCGCCCTTCTGTGCGGGGCTACAGTAGGAGGTCCCGCCAGCGGGTGAGCCCGGCATAGAGGCGTCCTTGGAGGGAGCGGAGCGCGCCGTCCGGGGCGGGGAGCGGGCATCTCAGCCGCTCGGCGACTCGGCCTGCCCCCTCGTCGNGCCNNAGTAGGTCGCGCAGGTCGNGGTGGGCCCACTGCTCCACCCACCAGCCNGTCTGGCGCAGGACGCTGGCCCGGTTCATGTCGTCCTCGGCCACGTTCCGGTNGCCGAAGTGGTGCCTTNCCTNNTACTCGACGACCACATGCTCGGCGGGCCACGCCAGATCGGCGTGCAGGGGCGAGTAGCCCAGCTGGCGCTCCTGGGCAGGCGGGAGGTGGATCGCATGGTTGAGCTGCGGCCGCGGCAGCCCCAGCCCGCCGAGATCTCGGGGCAGGGAGAGCATGCCGGCCGTCGCTACCTCGAGGGGCGACCACCCGTTCTCAAAGGCCAGCCCCACCAGCCTGCGGACGCGCCTGAGCCCCGGCGTGGCCTCCGGAAGCGAGGAGAGGTAGTCCTCCATGACGGCGCGCCTGCACGGCGGGGAGGTCGGTCTGTCCCCGCCCGCTCCCGCGAAGCGGCCCAGGAGCTCGCAGGCTGCCCCGAGCAGGGGAGGGTCGTCCGCAAGCGTGGCCGTCTGGAGCAGGGCGAGGGCCGGGGTCGCCNCGGAGACCGTNAGCTCGGTNTCCGGCACCTCCCAGAGGAGGAGGGAGCCCCCGCTCACGGGGCCACCCCACACGTGGGAGGAGAAACCGCGGTGCCGCGTGCGCGCGTCGGCCCGGGGCACGTAGAGGTGCACGGTTCCGTAGGGCTCGCAGGCGGCGCGGATGGCCTCGAGCTCCCGGTGGCGGGGCGGGTGCCGGTGGCAGCCGATGTCGTCGAGGGAGTCGTGGGCCCGCACCTCGGTGGGCCGTATGCACAGCGCGCAGGCGCGGTCGCACGCGATGCGGAGGGCGGTGGGGCCTCCGATGACGATCCTGTGGGCCATGGGGTGCTCCTCTCGGTAGCCGAAAACGCTCTGCGCGATATAAACGACGCAACATGGATAAGAAACGCTTGAAAACGGATAAAACGCCCTGTCTTGGAGGTACATGCGCATAAAACAGCATGGAATGCGATTTGATATCGCGCACTCGTCCGGAGGCTCCGCCCGGAGGTTCTGCCCGGAGGCGCCCAAGGCGCAGGAAGGGTGCTCCGGCCCTGCGGGAGAGGGGCGCCGCGGCCTGGATGGAATCGGACGCCCGGCGTCGGGCCCCGTCGCTCGGGGTACCATTCTAGGCGAAAACCCGTCGCTCCCCGCGCCCCTCGGCCTGTCCGAGGGCGCTTTGCGCTGTGCGAAAGCGAGACCCCGCCCATGTTCATCAACCGCATCGCCCGCCAGCTCCTCGCCGACAAGGGGCTCCGCACCATCGCGTCGCAGCTCCGCGAGGGGGAGGACGCCACCCTCTCGGTGTCGCAGTCGGGCCGCAACCTCGTGCTCGCCTCCCTCTGGGCGGCGGACCCGCGCCCCTGCCTCTACGTGCTCTCCGGCGAGGAGGCGGCCGACCGCGCCGCCCACGCCCTCTCGGCCTGGCTCGGCCTCGAGCACGTGATGCGCTACCCCGAGCGTCGCGACCGCCCCTGGAACGAGCGCATCGCCCCCGACATGGCGCAGCTCGGCTCCCGTACCCGCGCCATGGCGGCGCTGGCGGCCGAGGAGCCCTGCGTCGTGGTGGCCAGCGCCCGCTCGCTCATGCGCCGCGTGCCGCCGGCGGGCAGCCCCTACTACGCCTCCACCGTGTGGCGCGCCGGCCGGCAGGCGGAGCCCGCCGACGTCGTCGCCGCGCTCCTGGCCTCGGGCTACGTCGACACCGGCGACGCCGAGGAGCCCGGGTGCTTCTCGGCCCGCGGCGACACCGTGGACGTCTGCCCCGCCCAGGGGACCGGCCCCGTGCGCCTGGAGTTCTTCGGAGACGAGATCGACCGCATCCGCCGCGTGGTCCCCTCCACGGGCCAGACCATCGGAGAGCTCCGGGAGGTGGAGCTGCTCCCGGCCCGCGAGTTCGCCCTCACCGACGAGACCGTGGCCCGCGCCGAGAAGGCCCTCTACAACCGCGCCAAGGAGTCCTCCGCCGTGGCGGCCGACCTCGAGGCGATCCAGGCCCGCATCCCCACGGCCCGCACGGGCCTCTACCTGCGGGAGCTCTACGGCGCCACCGGCACGCCCCTCGACCACGTGGGGCCGTCGACCCTCGTGTGCCTCAACGAGCCCCGGGCTCTCTTCGACGACTGCCTGCGCGCCACCGACGACCTCGCCTCCTCGGCCCAGGGCGCCGGCGCGACCCTCGACGGCCTCTACACGGCGGCCCGGGAGCTGGACTTCGGCAACCGCCAGCGGCTGTCGTTCTCGTCCATCGCCACGGCAGGGGCCCAGCGGCCCGTGGAGCTCAAGGTGCGCCAGCCCCAGATCGCCGGCTCCGACACGCGCCTCCTCGGCCGCGTGCGCCAGCTCGTGAACGACGGCTTCTCCATCGCCTTCGCCGTGCCGGACCGCGGCGCCCGTGAGGCCCTGGAGCTCACCTTCGGCGACGAGCACGTGCCCTTCTCGGAGGCCCTGGCCGCCGACGCCGCCGGCCGCCTCCCCGTGACCGACCCGCGGGCCCAGGCCGACGCCCAGGCGCTCCCCCGGGAGAGCGTCACGTTCTTCGACGCCCCGGTGCCCGCCGGCGTGGTGGTGCCCTCCGTGCGCCTGGCGGTCTTCTCGGTGGGCGACCTCACCTCCCGCATGGCCAAGCGCGGCCGCGGCCGGCAGGTGGACCCCACCCAGGTGACCTTCCCGTTCAAGCCCGGCGACTACGTGGTCCACGCCACCCACGGCATCGCGAGGTTCGCCGACATCGTGCGCCGCGAGGTGGCCGGCAAGGAGCGCGACTACTTCCTGCTCGAGTACTCCGAGGGCGACAAGCTCTACGTGCCGCTGGAGCAGGTTGACCGCATCACCNGCTACGTGNGGCCCGNCGGCAACAGCCCGCGCCTCACGCGCCTCAACACGGCCGACTGGTCGCGCGCCACGGCGAAGGCCCGCAAGAACGCCAAGAAGCTGGCCTTCGACCTGGTGGACCTCTACACGAGGAGGGCGGCCGTCAAAGGTCACGCCTTCGCCCCGGACAACTCCGAGCAGGCCGACATGGAGGCGAGCTTCTCCTACGCCCTCACGCCCGACCAGGCCAGGGCCGTCGCCGACATCAAGGCAGACATGGAGGCCCCGCGCCCCATGGACCGCCTGCTCTGCGGCGACGTGGGGTTCGGCAAGACCGAGGTGGCCCTGCGGGCGGCCTTCAAGTGCGTGCAGGACGGCAAGCAGGTCATGGTGCTCTGCNCCACGANCATCCTCNCCCAGCAGCNCTACGAGACNTNCGAGCGGCGCTTCTCGCCGTTCGGCGGGACCGTGGAGGTGCTCAGCCGCTTCCGCAGCGCCGCGCAGCAGCGGCGCGCCCTCGAGGGCTTCGCGGCCGGCGAGGTGGACGTGCTCGTCGGCACGCACCGGCTGCTGTCGCGCGACGTCAACCCCAAGGACCTCGGCCTCGTGATCGTGGACGAGGAGCAGCGGTTCGGCGTCCAGCACAAGGAGCAGCTCAAGAACCTGCGCGAGCAGGTGGACGTGCTCACGCTCTCGGCCACGCCCATCCCGCGCACCATGCAGATGAGCCTCTCGGGCNTGCGCGACATGAGCCTCATCATGACGCCGCCCCCCGGCCGCCTGCCGGTGAAGGTGCACGTGGGGGAGTTCGACCCCGACGTCGTCTCCGACGCCATCCGCACCGAGACCGCCCGCGGCGGCCAGGTGTACTACGTGAGCAACCGCGTGACAACCATCGACGAGGCCGTGGGGCGCGTGCACGAGGCCGCGCCCGAGGCCCGCGTGGGTGTGGCCCACGGCCAGGTGAGCGCCCGCGAGGTGGAGGACGTCATGGAGCGCTTCCAGGAGCACGACATCGACGTGCTCGTGGCCACCACCATCATCGAGAGCGGCATCGACAACCCCCACACCAACACGCTTGTCATCGAGGACTCCCAGCGCCTGGGCCTCGCCCAGCTCTACCAGCTCAAGGGCCGCGTGGGCCGCGGGCGCACCCAGGCCTACGCGTACTTCCTCTTCGACGGCGACAAGCCCCTCACCGAGGAGGCCACCGAGCGCCTCACGGCCATCAACGAGTACCAGGACCTGGGCAGCGGCATGCGCGTGGCCANGCGCGACCTCGAGATCCGCGGCGCCGGCTCCCTCGTGGGGGCCGAGCAGCACGGCAACCTCCAGCAGGTGGGCTTCGACCTGTTCACGCAGANGCTGGGTGCCGCCGTCTCGGAGGCCCGCGGCGAGGTGGGCGACGTCGAGCCTCCCGAGGTGACCGTGNACCTCTCGGCCGACTTCTACTTCAGCGACGANTACGTCCCCGAGATCGACAAGCGCGTCATGGCCTACCGCCGCGTGGCGGCGGCAACGGAGCTCGAGCAGGTGGACCGCCTGGAGAGCGACCTCGCCCGTGAGCACGGCGACCTGCCCGAGGCCGCGCGGAACCTCCTGGACCGCCAGCGCATCCGCATCCGCGCCGAGCGCCTGGGCGTCACCTCGGTGGCCCTCACGGGCGGCAGGTTCGTGTTCCTGGGCCANAGCCCCGACCGCGANNTCACACGGGAGCTCAAGGCGAAGGGGGCCCTCGTGTACCCCAAGACCGCCAAGGTGGCCTACCCGCACCGCGCCGGCGACGACGTGGTGGCCGGCGCCCTGGCCGTGCTGGAGGCCATGGGCGGCGACGACGGGGAGTGAGCCCCTGCGGGCGCCGGAATGATGTAACCGGGCCCCGCGCGGGGCGACCCCTGCGCCGCCTGTGCCAAGATTGATACCGTCCGAGGGGCGCCCGTCGCGGCGCCCCGCAGGAGCGCGGGAAGGGAGCGCCATGGAAGCACCCATACAGCCCGGCCGGGGCACGACCGGCCGCAGGGCCGCCCGACAGGCGGCGTCCACCGGCGACAGGGAGGTGCGCTGATGGGTTCATCCTCCCTCGAGCCCAAGGTGGTCGACGCTCGGGGGCGCACCCTGGCCGGCGCCGACGTGCCCGAGGTCNGCCGCTACCTGCGCGGGTGCGTGCGTGCGGAGGTCCAGGACGACGGCTACGTGCGGCCCTGGCGCTTCTCGGCCAAGCAGCTCCGCCACCTCGCCGAGGTGGGCCGCAGCCACCGCGCCGGCTCCACGGCGGGCGTGTGCCTGGCCTTCGTCACCGACGGCAGCGAGGTGCAGGTGGACCTCGAGGTGGTCTTCGACCTCGCCCACGACGCCGACATGGTGCGCGAGGTGCGCGCCGCCGAGGGCCGCTCCCTGGCCCCGGAGGCGGGGCTCGTGGACTCCGTGACCCTCGAGGTCGCCGGCGTCCAGCATGTGGCCACCGTGGAGTCGGGCACGCTCACGTTCGCCCTCGACAACGGGGCCCACGTTCCCCTGGAGTGCCGCGTGTGGCTGCCCTACATCATGGCCGTGGCGGTGGGAGGGCNGCGCACGGACGGCAGCCNGGAGCCCATGCCCGACCGCCCGCTGCTGCTCACCCTGGGAGACTCCATCACCNAGGGCTTCGTCGCCGGCTGCTCCGGCGAGACCTGGCCCGTGCGCCTGGGACGCGACCTCGACTTCTGCCTGGTGAACCAGGGCGTGGCGGGCCACGTGTTCGACCCGGGCACCCTCAAGGGCTCCGGTCGCCTGCGGAGGGCCGCCCCCGCCGCCGTGGTCGTGGCCTACGGCACCAACGACTGGGCACGCATCAGCTCNGCCAGGCGCATCCGGAAGAACATCCACGCCTACCTGCGGCGCGTGGCCGACCTCTACGGCTCCTGCGCCCGCGTGTACGTGGTGTCGCCCNTGTGGCGCGNCGACGCCGCCATCGCCTCCGCCTCGGGCAAGCCCTTGGGCTGGGTGGGCCAGATCCTGCGCGACGAGTGCGCCGGGCTGGGATTCTCCTTCGTCGACGGCTTCGACCTCGTGGCCCACGACCCCCGCCTCTTCGGCGACCTGCGGCTGCACCCCAACGCCGAGGGCTCGGCCTCCATGGCCCGGTCCCTGGCCGCGCGCATCCGAGCCGACATCGCCTCCGGCCCCGTGACGGACCCGGCCACGGGCCTCTCGGCCGTCGCCACCGCGGCCGACGGGCAGAGCCGCGACCGCGCGGGCGCACCGGGGGAGCACCCGGGATTCGACGCCCTCGTGCGCACCATCTGGCGCCTGCGCCAGCCCGACGGCTGTCCCTGGGACCGCGAGCAGACCCACGGCTCCANCCAGCGCAACATGGTGGAGGAGGCCTACGAGGCCGTGGACGCCATCGACGGAGGAGACCCGCGCCATCTGGCCGAGGAGCTCGGCGACGTGCTCATGCAGGTGCTGCTCCACGCCCAGATCGCGGACGACGCCGGCGCGTTCTCCATCGACGACGTGGTGGCCGGCCTCGACGAGAAGCTCGTGCGCCGCCACCCCCACGTGTTCGGCGACGCCGCGGCGGCCGACGAGGGCGAGGTGCTCGCCATCTGGGAGCAGGTGAAGGACGCCGAGCGCGAGGACGCCGAGCAGGGCCTCCTGGACTCCGTGCCGCGCTCGCTGCCCGCCCTCATGGAGTGCCAGAAGGTCTCCAAGCCGGCCGCGCGCGCCGGGTTCGACTGGCCCTNCGCCGACGCCGTGTGGGACAAGGTGGCCGAGGNGCGCGCCGAGTTCGAGGCCGAGGAGCCCGGCGGGGAGGCCGCCGAGCTGGAGTTCGGCGACGTGCTCTTTGCCCTGGTGAATGTGGCCCGCAAGGGGGGCGTGGACGCCGAGCGGGCGCTCCGTCGCTCCACGGCCAAGTTCCGCCGCCGGTGGGCCGCCATGGAGCGGGCCGCCCGCGAGGCCGGGACGCCCCTGGAGGAGCTCTCCCATGGGGAGCTGGAGGGGCTCTGGGCCCGCGTCAAGGAGGGCGAGCGGGGGGAGCGCTGAGCCGCCCTGCAGGGCTCTGAGGATTCAAGGGTATCCCGCGCACGCCCCCGACCCCCGCCTCCGGGGGCGGGGGCAACGCGTGTATGATGGCTCTCCTGAGGGCGCGTCCCTCAAGAGAGCACCCCAAACGCAGCAGAAGAGGAACCATGTCCCAGCGCGACGACAAAACCATCGCCTTCAGGCCGCGGGCGCGCCGCGACGCCTCCCCGGAGGCGGTCGACGAGCCCGTCTACGAGGTCGACGACGTCGCCGTGGGCCCGGACGGCTCTGTGAGCCCCAGGCCCTCCGGCGGCGAGCTGGCGTCGCCCTCCACCAGGGCCCGGTCGCACCGCCGCGCCCGTGCCACCTCCGATGCCGGCGACCCCACGCCGCTCCGCCCGCACCCCGCCCGCACCGCCTCTTCCGCGGCGTCCACGGGCGACCTCCACCGCGCCCGCG
>NZ_CAJMXC010000068.1:0-10299 GCF_905219715.1 Olsenella sp. CU969 | reverse complement strand
ATGGTGCCCCCACCCCGGACGGTCTCGCCGCCCTCG
This sequence comes from Olsenella sp. CU969, assembly GCF_905219715.1. NCBI lineage: Bacteria > Bacillati > Actinomycetota > Coriobacteriia > Coriobacteriales > Atopobiaceae > Olsenella > Olsenella sp. CU969. Next base: position 10,263 of record NZ_CAJMXC010000068.1, on the reverse strand, counting down.
AGCCCTACCGCGTGCGCAACGCCGTGATTCTCGCGGCCGGTGCCGGCACGCGCCTGTCGCCGCTGTCCTTCGAGCGCCCCAAGGCCGCCTTCGAGGTGCGCGGCGAGGTGCTCGTGGAGCGGCAGATCCGCCAGCTCCGCGAGGCCGGCGTCCGGGACGTCGTCGTGGTGGTGGGCCACATGAAGGAGGCCTTCTTCTACCTGGAGGAGGACTTCGGCGTCACCCTCGTGGAGAACCCCGACCACGCCGCCCGCAACAACAACGGCTCGGTCTGGGCCGCGCGCGCCTGGCTCGGCAACTCCTACGTGGTGTCGTCCGACGAGTACTTCTGCGANNACCCCTTCNGCCCCTACCGCNACGAGTCGGTCTTCTCGGTCTGCCGCGCCACGGGTCCCACCGAGGAGCAGGTCGTCACGGTCGACCCCCAGGGGCACATCGCGCACGTGTCCCGCGGCGGCGATGGCGGCCTCTACCTCCTCGGCCCCGCCTACCTCGACCGTGCCTTCGCAGAGCGCTACCTCGCCATCCTCGGCGAGGAGTACGCCCTCCCGGCCACGGCGCCCAAGCTTTGGGAGCAGGTCTTCGCCGAGCATGCCGCCGAGCTCCCCATGGCCGTGGAGGAGCTGCCGGCCGGCGCGGTCCTCGAGTTCGACTACCTCGGCGACCTCATGGCCTTCGACCACGACTTCTTCGCCAACGTGGACTCCGCGATCCTCGAGAACATCTGCACCACCCTGGGCTGCCCCCGCGACGACATCCGCGGCCTCGCGCCCGTCTCGGCCGGTCTCACCAACCTCTCCACGGTCTTCTCCGTGGGGGACACCCGCTACATCTACCGCCACCCCGGCGCCGGCACCGACCAGATCGTCAACCGCGCCGCCGAGGCCCACGCCCTGGCTGTGGCCCGCGACCTCGGCCTCGACGACACCTACGTCTTCGAGGACCCCGAGCAGGGCTGGAAGGTCTCGCGGTTCGTGGAGGGCTGCCGGGACTTCGACTACCGCGACCCCCGCGACGTGGAGNGGGCCCTGGCCCTCGTGCGCCGGCTCCACGGGAGCGGCGNCACGTCGCCCTGGTCGTTCGACTTCTTCGAGGAGGGCACCAGGATCGCCGGGCTCCTCCGCCGCCGCGACTACCCGCTGCCGCGCGACTTCGACGGTCTGGAGGCCCGGGTGGCCGTGCTCGCCCGCGCCATGGCCGCGGACGCCGGTGACCCCGTGCTCTGCCACAACGACTTCTACGGCCCCAACCTGCTGGTGACCGACGACGCCATGCGCCTCATCGACTGGGAGTACGCCGCCATGGGCGACCCGTTCTGCGACCTGGGCAACTTTGTGGCCCAGGGCTCGGGCTACTCCGTCGGCGAGGCCTTGGCCGTCCTGCCGGTCTACCTGGGGCGCCCCGCCACCGCCGCCGAGGAGGCGCGGTTCCTCTCGGCCGTGGCCGTGGTGGGTTGGTACTGGTATGTGTGGGCCATGTACAAGGAGGCCATGGGAAACCCCGTGGGCGAGTGGCTCTACGTTTGGTACAAGGCGGCCAAGACCTTCTCGGCCGCCGCAGAGAGACGCATCGGGGCGCCGGAGCGCGCCCAGGAGGGAGCAACCCNGTNAGCATACTCACCCGCGCAGAGTTCGACGAGCGCCTGGACNGCTGGAGGTCGGGNACGGCCACCGAGGCCGATCTGGCGGACCTCGAGCCCTACCGCGCCCGCCAGGCGGTGCTTCTGGCCAGCGGCCTGGGCAGCCGGCTGGCGCCCATCACCGTCAACACGCCCAAGCCCCTGGTGGACGTCTGCGGCACGCCCATCATCGACACCATCGTCAAGCCCCTGGTGGACGCCGGCATCGAGAGCATCTGCGTGGTCACCGGCTACCGCGCCGAGCAGTTCGAGCTCCTGCGCCGCCGCTGGCCGCAGGTGGAGCTGGTCCACAACCCGCTCTTCGACTCCACCAACAACATCTCGAGCGCCGTGGCCGCGGGCGACCGGTTCCGCAACGCCTACGTGTTCGAGAGCGACCTCTACATCAAGAACCCGTCCATCATCACCCCCTACCGATACCGGTCGTGCTACCTGGGCGTCCCCGTGGCGTCCACCGAGGACTGGTGCTTCGACACCGACGCCGACGGCCGCATCCTCGACCTGCACCGCGGCGGCACCGACTGCTGCCACATGTTCGGTGTGAGCTACTGGACCGCCGAGGACGGCGCCCATCTGGCCGAGGACCTGCCCGTGGCCTTCGCCGAGGAGGNCAACCGCCAGCGNTTCTGGGACGACGTCCCCTGCGTGCTGGCCCGCGACCGCTACGACGTGCACGTGGAGCCCGTGACCTTCGACGACGTCGCCGAGATCGACTCCCTCGCGGAGCTCCAGGCCATGGACCCGCGCTACGTCGTGAACACCCTCCAACGCTGAGGAGAGGTAATGCAAGNACTGATTCTCGCGGCCGGCATGGGCAAGCGCCTGAAGTCGCTCACCGCCCACAACACCAAGTGCATGGTCAAGGTCAACGGCGTCACCATGATCGAGCGCGCCCTCACCCAGCTCGACCGCCTGGGGCTCTCGCGCATCGTCGTCGTGGTGGGCTACGAGGCCNGCAGGCTCAAGGACTACATCTCCACCCTCGACGTGNCCACGCCCATCGAGTTCGTGGACAACCCCGTCTACGACCGCACCAACAACATCTACTCGCTGGCCCTGGCCGCCGGGCAGCTCCAGGAGGACGACACCCTCCTCCTGGAGAGCGACCTCATCTTCGAGGAGGGCGTACTCTCCGAGCTNGTGNACGACCCCAGGCCCACCCTCGCCCTCGTCGACAGGTACGAGAGTTGGATGGACGGCACCGTGGTCACACTGGACGACGACGACTCGATCCTGTCGTTCGTGCCTGGCAAGCGGTTCCGCTTCGAGGACATGGACCGCTACTACAAGACGGTCAACATCTACAAGTTCTCGAAGGAGTTCTCGCGCAACGTCTACGTGCCGTTCCTCAAGGCCTACAGCCAGGCCCTGGGCAACAACGAGTACTACGAGCAGGTGCTCCGCGTCATCACCATGGTCGACACGAGCGAGATCCTGGCCAAGCGCCTCACCGGCCAGAAGTGGTACGAGATCGACGACCTGCAGGACCTCGACATCGCCGAGTCCATGTTCGCCGTGGGCGAGGANGTGCGCACCCGCCTCGTGGCCTCGCGCTACGGCGGCTACTGGCGCTATCCGCACCTCGTGGACTTCTGCTACCTCGTGAACCCGTTCTACCCGCCCAAGCGCCTCATGGACGAGATGAAGGCCAGCTTCGAGACCCTCGTNACCCAGTATCCCTCGGGCATGCGCGTGAACTCCCTGCTCGCGGCCAAGAACTTCGGTGTGTCCCAGGACCGCGTGGTGGTGGGCAACGGCGCTGCCGAGCTCATCAAGGCGCTCTTTGAGAACCCCGACGCCGCCGTCGAGGGCCCCTGCGGCCACATCCGTCCCACGTTCGAGGAGTACCCCAACCGCGGCCGCGCCGCCGACGCNGTGACCTACGTGCCCTCTGACCCGGACTTCGCCTACACGGCCGACGACATCGTCTCCTTCTTCTCCGAGCACCCCGTGCGCCAGCTCGTGCTCATCAACCCCGACAACCCCACGGGCAACTACCTGCCGGTGGCCGACGTCTGCCGCGTGGCCCAGTGGTGCGAGGACAACGGCGTGCGCCTGGTCTACGACGAGTCGTTCGCGGACTTCGCCGAGGAGCCGGGCAGCAGCTTCCTCGACGAGGGGCGCCTGGCGCGCTTCCCCCACATGGTGGTGGTGAAGTCCATCTCCAAGAGCTACGGCGTGCCGGGCCTGCGCCTGGGTGTGGCGGCTTCGGCCGACAAGGGGCTCGTCNACGCCCTCAAGGGCGACGTGGCCATCTGGAACATCAACTCCCTCGCGGAGTTCTACCTGCAGGTCGCCGAGAAGTACAAGGCCGACTACGCCCGCAGCCTCGACGAGCTCCGCGCCGAGCGCGCGCGTTTTGCCGCGGAGCTGGCCGGGGTGCCGCACCTGCGCGTGATGCCGAGCCAGGCCAACTACCTGCTCGTGGAGGTCGAGGGTGCCATGACGGCCTCCGAGCTCACCGAGCGCCTGCTGTGCGATCAGGAGCTCTTCATCAAGGACCTCTCGGCCAAGGTGGTGCGTGACGGGCGCCAGTTCGTGCGCATCGCCGTGCGCGACCGGGCCGACGACGACAGGCTCGTGGCCGCGCTCCACGGCTACCTGGGTTAGGAGGGGCCGTGAGAACCTGTGTGGTGGGTGCCGGCAACGTCGGCACGCTCATGGCGGCGGAGTTCGCCGCCCGGGGCCACGAGGTGGCGGTGGTGACCTCGCGGCCGCGGGAGTGGTCGCGCACGGTGGACGTGCTCGCGCCGGACGGCGACGTGCTGTCCACCGGCGAACTCGCCTGCGTGACGGCCGACCTCGCCGAGGGGGCCGCCGGAGCGCGCTACGTCTTCGTGACCTACCCGGTCTACCTGTTCGGGCGCCTGTGCGCCGAGCTCGCGCCCCTCGTGGAGCCGGGCCAGCGCGTGTGCTTTGTTCCCGGCGCCGACGCCGAGTTCTTCTGCGCCGGGCTGCTCGAGGCCGGCGCCGTGGTGTGCGGCCTCCAGCGCGTGCACTCCGTGGCCCGCATCGCCGAGCGGGGCCGCAGCGTCTTTGAGCTGGGGCGCAAGCCGTCGCTTCAGGTGGCGGCCATCCCGTCGTCCGAGACGGCGGAGGTGGNNGGCGAGCTCGCGGACCTNTTCCGGATGCCGGCGACGTGTCTGGGCAGCTACCTGGCAATGACGCTCACGCCGTCCAACCCGGTGCTGCACACCTCGCGCATCCGCACGATGTTCTCCGACTGNGTGCCCGGCGNCTCCNACCCCGAGAACCACCTGTTCTACGAGGGCTGGGACGNCGCCGCNTCCGANGCCCTGCTCGCCGCCGACGCCGAGGTCCAGGCCGTGTGCGCCGCCCTGCCGGAGCTCGACCTCTCCGGGGTACGGCCGCTCACGGAGCACTATGAGAGCCCCGACGTGCCGTCCATGACGCGCAAGATCTCGTCCATCCCGGCCTTCGCGGGGCTGCGCTCGCCCATGAGGGAGACGGAGGCCGGCCGTTGGGTGCCGGACTTCTCGTCGCGCTACTTCTCGGCCGACTTCGCCTACGGCCTCAAGGCCATCCGCGACGTGGCGGCCGCCGCCGGTGTGGCCACCCCGGCCCTGGACGACATCTGGGGCTGGTATGTGGCCGCCGCCAGGNCCGAGCGGGAGCTNNAGGGCGTGCCGGAGACCCGCGACGGCCTGCTGGACCTCTACCGGTAGCTGCCATGGAGCTCACCCCGTTCCGCTGCCTGAGGCCGGCGCCCCGCCTGGTGGGGTGCCAGGTCTCGGCGCCACTGGACGTCTTCGACCGCGACCGCGCCTTCGGGCTGGTGGCGGCCAACCCGCTGTCGTTCCTCGCCATCGACTGGCCCGACACCCTCTACCCGCTCGAGGCCCACGTGGATCTCACCGANGCCTACGCCAAGGCCCGCGACCTCCTGGAGTGGCGCCGGGAGCTCGGCATGCTGGTGGAGGACGNNGAGCCGNGCCTCTACGTCTACACCATGGAGAAGGGCGGCCACCGGCAGACGGCCGTGGTGGGCTGCCTGTCCGTGGAGTCGTTCCTCGACGGCACCGTGCGGCGTCACGAGTCGACCCTGGAGGAGAAGGAGGACGCCCGCGCGGCGCACATCGACGCCCTGGGCGCCCAGACCGGCCCCGTGTTCCTGACCTTCGGCGACAGCGACGACGTGTCCCGCGCCGTGGCCGACGTGCGGGGCGGCGAGCCCCTCTACCGCTTCACGGCCGACGGCGTGGCCCAGACCGTGTGGCGCGTGCCGGCCGGCGGGAAGGGCCGCGCGCTGGCGGAGGCCTTCTCGGGCGTGGGCGCGGCCTATGTGGCCGATGGGCACCACAGGGCCGCCTCGGCCGTGCGGGTTGCCCTGGCGCGCCGCGCGGCCGACCCGTCCCTGCCCGCCGACGCCCCCTGCAACCGAGTGCTCGTGGCGATGTTTCCCGCCGGGCAGCTCAAGGTGCTGCCGTACCACCGCATGGTGGGCGGCGTGGGTGAGACCGAGCGCGAGGGGCTCGCAGCCGCCGTGGAGGCCGCGGGCTTCTCGNCGTCGCCGGCCGACGGCCCGGTGGCCCCCGACGAGAAGGGCGCGTTCGGCATGTTCGACGGCGCGTGCTGGTGGCTGCTCCGGGCGCCCGAGCCCGAGGGGGACGACCCGGTGGCCGCCCTGGACGTCTCGGCCCTGCAGGAGCGGGTGCTGGGGCCGGTGCTCTCGGTGGCCGACCCGCGCCGCGACCCGCGCCTGACCTATGCGGCCGGCACCGTGGGCCCGGAGGCGCTGGAGGCTGCCGCCCGCGAGGCCGGCGACGCCGTGGCGTTCACGGTGTGCCCCACGGCCATCGACGAGCTCATGGCCGTGGCCGACGCCGGGGAGCTCATGCCCCCCAAGTCCACCTGGTTCACGCCCAAGCCCTTCTGCGGGCTGTTCGTCCGCCGCGTGTGATGACAAGGTACCAGGTTGATTTGTCGCGGCACTTGGAGGCCAGCCGCACCCACAGCCTCGGGGCCNTNGTCCTCGATGTCCTCCCTGGTCCCGTCGGCCCTCTCCCAGATGCGGGCGCGCAGCGGCNTCTCCGGCGACCACGGCGCTGCGCCTGAAANCGGCTGGGGACGGATGGTCTCGTCTCCACCCAAGGGCAATTGGGAGTGGGCGCCGGAAATCGCGATTTCCGGCNGACCTGCTGAGGGAAAACGGCCGAAAATCGCGGTTTTCCTCTCGCCAAAGTGGCGGGAGACCGCGATTGCCGGCCGCTTGTGGGGACGAACGCGGCCGGTAATCGCGATTTCCGGCAGCGCGATGACGGCGCAGTCTCTTTTCCTTGGTGAGGGGCTTGCTCCTAACGGCGCTTCCTCTCCGCCGCATCCCCGCCTGCCGCCTGAAAGCGATTGAGCGCGCCCTCAATCGCTTTCAGGCGGCAGGGACCAGGCGGCAGGGACCAGGCGGCAGGGACCAGGCGGCAGGGACCAGNCGGCAGGGACCAGGCGGCAGGGCGGCGCCTACAGGTAGCGCAGGTGTTTCAGCGAGAGGTCCAGGATGGGGCTCGAGTGGGTGAGGGCGCCCGAGCTCACATAGTCAACACCCAGGTCGACAAGCTCGGCTACGCGGCGCTCNTCCACGTTGCCCGAGACCTCCACCTCGGCGCGACCGTCGATGAGGCGCACGGCGGNGGCCATGGCGTCGCGGTCCATGTTGTCGAGCATGACGATGTCAGCGCCCGCATCCACGGCCTCGGCCACCTGTTCCAGCGTCTCCACCTCCACCTCCACCTTGCGAACGAACGGCGCTCGCTCGCGGGCCGCGGCCACGGCGGCCATGATGCCTCCGGCGGCGTCCAGGTGGTTGTCCTTGAGCATGACGCCGTCGGACAGGCAGAACCGGTGGTTGCCCGCGCCGCCCACGCGCACGGCCTCCTTCTCGAGCACCCGAAGGCCCGGCGTGGTTTTGCGGGTGTCCACCAGGCGGATGCCGGTCCCATCGAGCAGGGCCGCCATGGCCCGCGCATGGGTGGCGATGCCGCTCATGCGCTGCAAAAAGTTGAGGGCCACGCGCTCGGCCGAGAGGAGTGCCCGCACGTCGCCCTCCACGGNGCCGAGGTCTTGGCCGCAGCGAACCCCGTCGCCCTCTTGCACGTCCGCCGCAAAGAATGCGCTTGCGNCTAGCAGCTGGAACGTGCGCTCAAAGACGTCGAGCCCGCAGATGACGCCGTCCTGCTTGGCGATGAGACGCACCTGGGCGCGTCGCGGGCCGTCCGCAACGGCGTCGCAAGAGACGTCTCCAAAGGGCATGTCCTCGCGCAGGGCGGCGCGGATGACGGGCTCGNCCGCANGGGCCAGGTTCTCAGGGCNCATGGACTTNCCTCTCGACAGGCGCGGCTCAGCAGGCCTCGGCGGTTTTGGGATGCGCGGCTCCCGGGGCCACGCGCGGCGCACGCCCCGAAATGGCCTCGGCGCAGCGGGCCGAGAACACCAGGCTCTCCAAAAGCGAGTTGCTCGCCAGGCGGTTCTTGCCGTGCACGCCGCAGCAGGCGGTCTCGCCGCAGGCGAAAAGCCCGGTCATAGACGTGTGCCCCCACAGGTCGCAGGCAATGCCGCCCATCAGGTAGTGCTGAGCCGGGACCACGGGCACCGGCTCGGCGAGGATGTCGGGGCCGGCCGCGAGGCACGTCTCATAGATGTGGGCGAAGTGGCCGCGCACCACGTCCTCGCCCACGGCAGAGAAGTCCAACCGCACAAAGCGCGACCCCTCGCGCTCCATCTGTTTCCGGATGGCGGCGCTCACCACGTCGNGGGGCGCGNGCTCGTCGCAGAAGCGCTCGCCGTTGGCACCCACGAGCACGGCTCCCTCGCCGCGACAGCTTTCGCTGATGAGGAAGGCGCGGCCGGGCTTGTCGGTAAAGAGCGACGTGGGGTGGATCTGCACCCAGTCCAAGTGCTCCGTGGCCACGCCGTGTCGCTCGCAGGCGCGGATGGCGTCGCCTGTGAGGCAGGGGTAGTTGGTGGAGCGCTCGTAGAGGCCGCCCACGCCGCCGCAGGCCAGCACGCAGGCGTTGGCAAGAAGCTCCACGGGGNCNCCCCCATNGCGGGCNAGCAGGCCCACACAGCGCCGGCCTTTGCCTTCGCCCTCCACAAGCAGGTCTNCCATNNGGCTGTGCTCNCGCACCTCCACCCAAGGCAGGGCCCGCNCGGCGGCGAGCAGCGCNTCGGTGACGGCNGCGCCCGTGGTGTCGGCCCGGTGCACGATGCGTGGCCGGCTGTGGGCGCCTTCCCGGGTGTAGTCCAGGCGCCCGTCGGGGCTCCGGTCGAACTCAACGCCCAGCTCCACGAGCGCCCGGGTCACGGCGGGCGACGCATCCACCATGGCCTCGACGGCGGCCCTGTTGTTCTCGTTGTGCCCGGCGGCCAGGGTGTCGGCGATCCAGGCCTCGCGGTCGGCCGGGTTGGCAAGGGTGCACATGCCCCCTTGGGCGAGCATGGAGTCGCAGGTGGCCGCATCCTCCTTGCAGATCACGAGCGTGCGCGTCTTCTCGGGCAGATTGAGCGCGCAGAAAAGCCCGGCTACCCCGGCGCCGGCGACCACGACGTCCCACGACTCGCGCCTCATCGGTTCCCACCGCCTGCGGCGGCAAGCTCGAGCATGGCCTCAAGGGGTGCCCGGGCCGCCTCGGCGCACGACGGCAGCGCCACTTCGCCCGAGCCTGTCTCCAGGCAGGCGATCACTTTCTCGGGCGTGATGGCGGCCATGTCGGGGCAGCACGGGGCAGGGGAGGGGAAATGCACCCGCTTGCCTTTCCCCTCGCAGCGGCGGGCGATCTCGTGGCCCACGCCGTTCACGGTGCACACGACAAAGTCGGTGGCGTCCGAGGCCTCGATGGCGCCGATGATCTCGGCCGTGGAGCCTGCGACGTCGGCCATTGCGAGCACGGCTGACGAGCACTCCGGGTGCGCGAGCACCACGGCACCGGGGTGCCGCTCCTTGGCTGCGGTCACGGACGCGGGAGAGATGTCGCGGTGGATGGGGCAGCACCCGGGGTTGAGGATGACGCGCTTCTCGGGGACCTGCTCGGCCACGAAGCGGCCCAGGTTCTCGTCGGGGATGAAGAGCACGGAGCGCTGGGGGAGCGCCCGCACCACGGCCACGGCGTTGGACGAGGTCACGCACACGTCGGAGAGGGCCTTGAGCTCGGCCGTGGAGTTCACGTAGCATACCACGGCAATGTCGTCTTCCTCGGCGCGGCAGCGGGCGACGAAAGCGGGGTCGGCCATGTGGGCCATGGGGCAGTCGGCCCTGGGCTCGGGCAGCAGCACGCGGCGTCCAGGGTTGAGCAGCTTCACCGACTCCCCCATGAAACGCACGCCGGCCATGACGACGGTGGAGGCATCGCAGGTGGTGGCGATGCGGGCCAAGGCGAAGGAGTCCCCCACGAAGTCGGCCAGCTCCTGCGTTTTTGCCGGCACGTAATAGTGGGCGAGCACGACGGCGTCATGCTCGCGTTTGAGGCGCATGGCCGCCTCACGCGTGTCCTGGCCCATGGGCCACCTCTCTTTTGGACTCGGGCGCCCCCCGCGCCCGCTCTCGCCGTAAGTATGGCGGGTTATGAAGAGAGTCTCAAGGGAGGGGGTCGAGGCGGCGGCTGGCATATCTGGGG
>NZ_CAJMXC010000067.1:0-10315 GCF_905219715.1 Olsenella sp. CU969 | reverse complement strand
CACCTGAGAGGAGCCGTCCGCCTTGGACCGAAGACACCCGGACGCCCCCTCCCCCGAGGCCGCCATCTTCGACCTTGCCGCCGAGCTCCGGGGCCGCGACGACCTGCCCGACGAGCGCTGGCTCCTGCGCTTCATCCGCTCCCGCAACGCCGGCGTGACCGACACCTCGCGCCACCTGAGCAAACGTCGGCTCCTCCCCTACCTCCTAGCCCGGGAGGAGGCCGACCCCGGCCACTGGGAGCGCCTGGGCGTGGACGACGTCTGCCGGGAGCGCCTGGTGAGGCTGCTGCGGGCAAAGCCCCGCCGCACGGCATCGGGTGTGGCAACGGTCACGGTGATCTGCAAGCCGTGGCCCTGCGCCGGCCGCTGCCGCTACTGCCCCTGCGACATGCGCATGCCCAAGAGCTACCTTGCCAACGAGCCGGCCTGCCAGCGGGCCGAACAGGCATTTTTCGACCCCTACCTGCAGGTTTCCGGCCGCATCGCCACGCTGCACGCCATGGGGCACCCCGTGGACAAAGTNGAGCTCATNGTGTTGGGCGGCACGTGGGACGACTACCCGCTGCCCTGGCGCCGCTGGTTTGTCGCGCGGCTTTTCGAGGCCCTGAACGATGGCTGCGGCGCGGCGGCCCAGTCCGAGCGCCAGCGACTGCGCGACCTCTACCGGGAGCGGGGCTTCTCGGCCGTCGGGGAGCGCCGGGCCGAGGAGTGCGCAGGCGTGCAGGCTCCTGTCGCTGCCGGCGAGCTCTCCTACAACGCCGCATGGAAGCGCCTCTACGGCACCGATTCGCGCTGGCGCGCCTTGGCCGAGGAGCACCGGGCCGGCTGGGACCGCGTGGAGGCGGCCCATCGAGCCAACGAGGACGCCGCCTGCCGCTGCGTGGGGCTCTCGCTGGAAACGCGGCCCGACGCGGTGAGCGAGCAGAGCCTCTATGCCATGCGCTGGCTGGGCGCCACAAAGGTGCAGCTGGGCGTGCAGAGCCTGGACGGCGACCGGCTCTTTGCCAGNGACCGNTCCGCCGACGCCGACTGCGTGGCCCGCGCCTTCTCCCTGACCCGGCGCCACGGGTTCAAGGTCCACGCCCACATGATGGCCAACCTACCCGGCGCCACGCCCGAGGCGGACAAGGCCGACTTCGCCCGCCTGATGGGCGACCGGCGCTTCCGTCCCNACGAGGTGAAGCTCTACCCCTGCACCCTCATCGCCGGCACCGCCCTGGAGCGCGACTGGCGGGCCGGGCTCTGGCGCCCCTACACCCGCGACGAGCTCATCGACGTCATGGCCGCCGACGTCGCCTCCTGCCCTCCCTACCTGCGCATCTCCCGCATGATCCGCGACTTCTCCGCCAAGGACATCGTGGCCGGCAGCCGCGAGGCCAACCTCCGCCAGGCCGTGGAGGACCGCCTCGCCGCCGAGGGGCGCCCCGTAGCCGAGATCCGCCAGCGCGAGATCGCAGGCGCCGAGCAGGACCCAGACTCGCTCTCGCTGGCCACCTTCCCGTATGCCACGGCCGACACCGAGGAGCGCTTCCTCTCGTGGCAGGCGCCGGACGGGCGCATCGCCGGGTTCTNCCGCCTGTCGCTGCCNCATGGCGGCGGGGTTGCCATGATCCGCGAGCTCCACGTGTACGGCCGGGTCTCGGAGCTGGGCCAGGTGCAGCCGGGCGCCCAGCACCGCGGCCTGGGGCGTGCCCTTGTCGAGGAGGCCTGCGCCCAGGCGNCACGGGAGGGGTACGGGGCCGTGGACGTCATCAGCGCCGTGGGGACACGCCCCTACTACCGGAGGATCGGCTTCTCGGACCACGGCCTCTACCAACGGCGGCAGCTGCGGGGATAGGCCTCCCGCTGCAGGCAGGCCCCGCCTCTCCCCTACGACGCCTCGAGGTCGTCCACCACCGCTGCCACGAACTCCGCCGGCGACCGGAAGGTCGACCCCTCCTCGTCCATCAGCTCGAGGTCNCGGCCGGCCCGGTCGGTGCAGTCGTCATGGTCGATGCGCCCCTGGGCCGTCATCACCCCGTGGCGCCCGTGGGCCGTGGCCCCGAGGGGCACGAGGCCGTCGTTCTCGCCGTCGAGGTGGCGCACCACGGCCGCCACGTGGTTNCTGGGNTAGCGGCGCTGGCGGCTGCGGAACCCGAAGGAGCGGAAGGGCACGGCCTCGAGGAGGGCGCGGCGCCCCTCGTCGAGCTCGAGGTCGGCCAAGGCCCGGGCACCNTCCACGGTGANGTCGCGCAGGGCCTGGANGGAGTCGGGGGCGCGGTCGCCCCGCAGGCGGCTCCAGCCGTTGACGAGATGCGACACCACATGGGGCAGCAAGAAGCGCGACCGGTTGAGAAGGCTGCAGAAGCGCATGCCCCGGTGGGGGCTCGAGAGCGTCGCCACCCCGCGCACCTTGGCGGCCATGCCGGGCTCGATCAGGGCCGAGCGAACGTCGAGGCCGCCCTTGGAGTGGGCGACGAGGACCACCTGAGGGGCACCGGTCTCGGCCAGGACCTCCTCGACGGTGCGGACCAACCTCCTGCCGTTGGAGCGCACGGAGCCCCAGGCGTCCGTGTCACCGAAGAACACCGCGTACCCGTGCTCGCGCAAGGCGTCGGGCACGCGGCCCCACAGGNGCGAGCGGTGGATGCCGCGGTCGTGGGCGGCGATGCCGTGGACGAGGACCACCGGGCAGTCGTGCCGCCCCTGCCCCACCGGGGGCCGCTCCCCCGCCGTCCGTCCGTGCTCCCGTTCCATCGCGGTCATCTCCCTCGCAACCATGGCCCACGGGGTTCGTAGCCCTGTCGGGGGCGGCGTTGCACGGCGCACAGAACCNTCAAGTGGCACCCTCGCCGCCCATGAAAAAGGCGCCGGGCCCTGGGGGTCCGGCGCCGCATGCCCATGATGAGGTCGGGGCACGGGGGTTAGTGCTTGAGCTTGTCGCCCAGGCCCTTGGCCACGTCGCCGGCCTTGTCGGCGAGGTCCTTGGCGACGTCGGCGGCCTTGTCGGCACCCTCCTTGGCGCCGTCGGCGGCCTTNCCGGCCACGTCCTTGGCGCCCTCGCCCAGGTCCTTGGCGGCGTCGGCGGCCTTCTCGGCNAGGTCCTTGGCGCCGTCGGCCACCTTGTCGGCCATCTCCTTGAAGTCCATGACAGGTCCTTTCGGTCGGAGCCCTCGGGGCTCGTGGTGGTCCGCCTGCGGCGGTCCCGGTTCTGCCTTTGGTACCCGCCGAGAAGGGCGTCTTTCGCCCCAAGGGCCCATCCATCAAAGAAGAAAAGCGCCCCGGCCGGGAAGGTCGGGGCGCCACGGTGGAACGGGGGTCCGGACGGCGCCTAGGCCTCCCAGGCCACCTCGCCGTCCACGTAGGTGGCCTCCAGATCCATGGAGGAGGTGAAGCACGCCATGTCGGCCGCGCGGCCCGGCTTGATGGAGCCGCAGACGTCGTCCACGCCCGCGCTCCTAGCCGGGTTGACGGTGGCCATGGCCACGGCCTCGGCCGGGGTGGCGAGCCCCCAGTCCACCACGTTCCTCACGCACTGNCAGAGGCCCACGANGGAACCAGCGAGGTTGCCGCCGTCCTTGAGGCGCGCCTGGCCGTCCTTGACGGTGATGGGCAGNCCCTCCATCANNTAGTCGCCCTCGGGCATGCCGCCGGCGGCCAGGCAGTCGGTGATGAGGCACACCTGGTCCTTGCCGCGGGCGCGCATGACCACGTTCACCGACACCGGGTTCACGTGGTTGCCGTCGCAGATGATCTCGTCGTAGACGCCGGGGCAGGTGAGGGCGGCGCCCACCATGCCGGGCTCGCGGTGGTGCAGCGGGCTCATGGCGTTGTAGGTGTGCACGAACACCGTGGCGCCGGCGTCCACGGCGCGACGGGCCTCCTCGTAGGTGGCGTTAGAGTGACCCAGGGCGACCACGGCGCCCATGGCCGTGGCCTTGGCCACGAACTCGGCGGCGCCGTCGTTCTCGGGGGCGAGGGCGATCTTGAAGGCCAAGCCGTCGGCGCAGTCCATCCAGTGCTCGAGCACGTGGAGGTCGGGNTTGCCCATGTAGGNGGGGTTCTGGGCGCCCTTGTACGTCTCGGAGAACCACGGTCCCTCGAGGTAGATGCCCTGGACCTTGGCGCACCCGGGCTTGTTCACGTGGGCAGCGGCGATGGAACAGGCCTCGGCGATGCTCTCCGTGGGCGCCGTGAGGGTGGTGGGGAAGAAGCTCGTGCAGCCGTTGCGCACGAGGCCGGCCGCCATGGCGTCGAGGCCGTCGGCGGAGAGGTCCATAACGTCGTGACCGTCGAAACCGTGGATGTGCGTGTCCACGAGGCCGGGGGCCACGAGGTCGCGCTCGTCGATGCGCTCCACGCTCGAGGGGGCGTCGGTGGAGAAGGCGCCGAAGACGCCGTCGGTGACGGTGAGGTAGCCGGGGCCGGTGGGGCCGCCGGACAGGAAGAACGAGTTGGCGTGGATGGCGTAGGTTACCATGGGGTCTCCTTGGGTCTGGGATGCCGGACGCTGAGCGGGGCGCTGGGCCCCGCACCCCACGTTACTTCACCGAGGCCATGAGGAGCAGCACCTGGACCGCCATGAGGTACGGCAGCGCAAGGTAGGCGGCGGGGATGGCCGCGAAGCCGTCGAAGGAGAAGGCGCGGCCGGGGTAGACGGGGGCCACGTCCTGCTGCACGGCCACGGGGGTGCAGCCGTTCTCGGCACCGTCGAGCGACTTGAGGGAGGCCACCTNGGACGCCTTCTCGTCGTCGGAGCCGCCGATGAAGGCCACGGCCAGGGCGTCGTGGGTGACGTCGCCGTCGCCGGCGGCGCTCACGAGGTCGCCGCGGGACACCTGGGGCGAGACGCCGCCGCGGCCGAGGCCGGCGAAGTTGGCGGCCTGCACCACGGCCTCGCGGGCGACGCCCTGGAAGTGGGTGCCACTGGCGAGGAAGACCAGGGAGTCGAAGGGCTCCAGCACGAGGGAGGAGAGGGCGGTCTCGCGCATGACNACCATCTCGCCCATGCGCACGGCGATCCGGGTCCAGTTGTCCTTGGCGCGCAGGTCGTCGGNGCCCAGGCAGAGATTGGCCATGAGGGTGAGGCANGTGAAGCCGGCGNGNTCCGCAGGCTCCNGGGAGGCCTCGGCGGTGGCCCTCCCGTCGGCGGCGGAGGCGACGTTGTGGAGGGCGATCACGAGGCCGTCCTCGTCGGGTACCACGGCGNTGGCGATGCCGTCGGCCGGATCGCAGGTGAGGCCCAGCACGAAGAGGCCCTTGACGTTGGCGCGCACCGCTGCCACGGCCTGCCCGAGCGCGGCGTCGTCGCCGCAGGAGAGGGCCACGAGCAGCAAATGCTCGGCATCGCGCAGGGTGTCCTTGGGGGCGCGGGCGAGGTCCTCGGCGGCGGCGCAGAGGTAGTCGCAGCCGCCCACGCCGCTCACGGACAGGCCCTCGGCGGCCGACACAGCGGCGTCCAGNGCCGAGCCGCTGCCCGTGAGGACGACGGTCAGGGTGCCGTCCACGCCGTCCTCGGGGGTGTCTCCCCCGAGGACGCCCGCGGCGGCGCGGGCGCGGCCCACGAGGGCGTTGACGTCGGGCTCCACCTCGCGGTAGAGGTCGAGCACCTTCTCCCAGAGCTTGGGCTGGCGGCNGATCTGGGAAGNNNCNGTGGGCGCGTTCTCGCGCACGAGCTGGGCGATGTCGTTCTCGAGCATGGGGTTCCTCCTCTGGGCACGGTTGACTGCAGGGCAGATACCCGGACCGCGCGGGCCCTTGTCACGGCCCACGGACACGACAGGGGCCCCTACCCTTGGAACACGTTGAGGCCCAGCTCCTCCCCCAGCGCCGCCACGGCCTCCTGGCCGCGCACGGAGTTGCCCGCCGCGTCCAGGGGCGGGGCGAAGGCTCCGATGCCCATGACGCCGGGCACCACGGCGAGGATGCCGCCGCCCACGCCGGACTTGGCCGGGATGCCGGTGCGGTAGAGCCAGTCGCCCGTGGACTGGTAGAAGCCCACGGTGCAGATGAGCGACGTGAGCTTGCGGGCGAGGTCCGCCGAGAGGACCTCCTTGCCTCCTGTCGGCGACACGCCGCCGTTGGCGATGGTGGCGGCCGCATGGGCCAGCTGCTCGGCCGTCACGGCGAGGGAGCACTGACGTGTGTAGAGGTCGAGCGAGAGGTCCACGTCGTCGTAGATGCGGCCGTAGTCCCTGAGCAGCCAGGCGATGGAGCGGTTGTCGAAGTTGGTGGCGCTCTCCGAGCGGTAGAGCTCGTCGATGAGAGCGACGGGCGACCCGCAGAGATCTTCGAAGTTCTGCAGGATGGCCGCCCATTTGGCATCGGAGTTGCCGGTCNGCTCGACGAGGGAGCAGGCCGAGATGGCCCCGGCGTTCACCAGCGGCGTTGAGGGGCTGTGGTTTTCCAGAATGATGGCCATGATGGAGTTGAAAGGAAGGCCCGTGGCATCGGCACCGATTTTCTGCCGCACCGTCTCCGGGCCCAACTGCTTGAGGATGAGGGCGGCCGTGAAGACCTTAGATATGGACTCGACGCCGAAGGGGCGGGCGGCGTCGCCGAGGGAGAGGCACGTGCCGTCCACCAGGCACACGGAGAGGCCGAACAGGGACGAGTCGATGTTGGCGAGATAGGGAATGTAGTTGGCGTTCTTGCCGCCAGTGGCCGCCTTGGCGCGGGCCGCGGCGTGATCCATGGCGGTTTGGACCTGCTGGTGCGCGAGGCTTTTTGCTGGCACGGGGCCTCCTCAAGACGGGGTTTGGCCGGTTGGTACCCAGACACAACCGAACGATTGCTATCAATGGGAGCAGGGGCGTCTTCCAGTGCGGAAGATCATGGCCTTTGTGGATCAACCGATTAAACGCCTTGCCACCGATCCAGATCGATATGGTGCCCCTACAGGCAACCAAAGGAGAACCGATGAACCGCTCAGAACCGAATACGGCAACTCCAGGCGCTGACTCCCTTGTTGCACGGGCCCTCCTCGACATAGGGGCATGGCGAAACACCTTCCCCGCCTTTCCCCTCGTGGTTGACCCTTCAGACCCCGCGTTTTTGACAATGACGAACCGCACTGAACGACCTGATATCCATGTGCTTCTCACGGTGCCGGCCGGAAAAGGCTACGAGAGCCTATCCGACCCGGAAAAGCAAAGCCTCGCCGCCTACCTCCAACAGGCTTTGGCCTCCATGGGATGGAAAGAAGACCACGTGGTGATACTCCGTCACCCAGAGATAGAATCCNGCGTTGTTTACGGAATCTATGTAAGTGATGGATATATATTATTATTTGATATATTCAGCTAANACCGACNCTTCCCGCAGTGAATTGCACCATGGTTAATCCTCTTGAATTCATCGAACTTGGCCTTTAAATAAGCATCACTCGGCCAATCGGCCTCGTTCTTGGGAAATCTCAGCTTCTGCACACCGAGCTCTTGATAGACGACGTCGGGCACAGAGTCAGCAACAAAGATCTTTCTAGTCCCAGGCTCAAAGCCAATCCGCCAACTATCAAACAATGCATGTATGTCAGCACGCAACAAAAGGCCGTTCTCCACTACATTGGTCTGCACCCCACGGTGCCCAAGGATGTGAGCCGCCTGCAACGTACAACCTGTCTCAAACCCCGTGACCGCACATGCTCCGTCGTAGGCATCCAACAGCATCCGTCGAAAGCCACTCTGCCCCTTACGTACCTTCTCGAGCACAAGCCTAGCCGTNCGTTCATCGCGCATTAGCTCCTCGGGAGAAGCACCCAGCTCGATAAAATCCTCTTTGACTAAGTAGTCGTGCACTCTTGACCGGAATAGGCCGTCTTCCTCTGTCTTGGAAGTCACCGGCCCATGGAGCACGAAGGTTTCGTCCTCCGGTCGATACNCCTCGACAAATGCCAGATACCTGCTGTACTCGCCATCTTTGGCGAGAAAGACCCCGACGGGGATGCCGTCCCTCATGCAGTTCTTAAGGGAGTCGTTCCATTGGGAATCGGTCTCACCTCCCCGGTTGTTGCGATGTGCGGCGTAGACAAGGTACCAGTCCCCGGCAGGGCGATCGATCTTAGCGCCNTCGCTGTCATAAAGGTCATTCTTCGTGATAGTGACAGTGCGTAGGGGGAACCAGCAGGCTTGTGGATGCCGCGCTGGGCGGCATGGGCGAAATCCGGGCTGACACCCGGAAGACGCTGTCCCTTGCCGTAGAGGCGAGGGCCCACCTCGCCGCTCTGCTCCATGAACCACCGGTAGGTGGCCTCAAAGTCGGCCCTTCTTGACTCGTCGATGAGCGAGAGCGCCCTCTTGACAGTAAGGTCCTCGTTCCAGAGGTAGTCGTCGACCCGCTGGATGGGGTCGTCATCTTCTGGGATATGGCCGGTATCGTCCATAGGACTCGATTCTCGACGGTATCGATGGACCAAGCATAGTCCAGATCCATAGACGCCCGTCGTCGCGATAGCCCTACCCCCTCTCCAACGCCAGCAGCGCCGCTTTGCGCTCGATGCCTCCTGCATAGCCCGTGAGCTTTCCCCCCAACGCCCACCACGCGATGGCACGGCATCATGAGTGAGACAGNGTNGTGTNCCACNGCGCCGCCGACCGCCTGGGCGCTCATCCGCTCGATACCGCGCTCCTCGGCCAGCTGTCGCGCAATCTGCCCATAGGTCACGGTCTGTCCATAGGGAATGGTTTGCAGGATTTCCCACACGCGCCGACGGAAGGGCGTACCCTCGAGCCTGAGTTGAGGCACAGGGCCCGGCTCTTCCCCGGCAAAATAAGCATCGAGCCAGCTGTCTGCCTGAGCAAAGACGGGCAGGGTCTCCTCCTCCCNCGCCGCCTCATCTGCCCCCTTGGCCGCAGCTTCCTCTTGGTCCGCAAACCACAGGCCGCACAGCGCCTCGCCGTCGCTCTCCATGCATACGGTTCCCAGCGGAGACTCGTACCTGTGCCCATAAATCATGATGCACCCCTTTCTGCACGCCCGCTCTTGACTGCCGCCGACACGGCCGGATCGGACAGCCCTGGTACTTCCNCTCCGGCCACAGCCCAGAGATACAAGCTGGCCACGCTCCCGTAGGGGCTGAAGCGGCGCCTATACCGCTCGAACCTCTCCGGTCCCACCTCACGATGCCGATACACCATGCGAAGGCCCCGGTGAATGGCCAGGTCTCCGTAGCTGAACACATCTGGACGCTGCAGGCAGAACAGCAAGATCATCTCGGCCGTCCACACCCCTACGCCCTTGAGGGAGCTAAGGGCCGCCACGGCATCGCCGTCNTCCATGGCGCTCACTGCATCGATGTCAAACGACCCATCACGCACGCGGCGGGCGAAGTCCGTGATATAAGACACCTTGCGCCCGGAGAGGCCAAGCCCCCGCAAGCGCTCTTCGCCCGCACCGAGAACGGTTGCCGCGCTCACGACGCCGAGGTTCTCGCGCACCCGCCGCCACACCGTTGCCTGCGCCTTGGTGGAAATCTGCTGGCCCACAATATGGTGAACCACTGCAGCGAAAAGGTCTGGATCGACCTCCCGACGCACAATCCCCACCTGGTCTATGACGCGGCCAAGCCGCTTGTCCCGTTTGCGAAGGTAGTTTATCTCCTGCTCACCATAGGCAAAGCACATGACTCCCTCCTTTTGTGGTTAGTATAGAACATCTGTTCTGTATATACTAGGGGGGTTTCGGAGCAGGCGAGGAGAGGAGGTGGTCACCATGACAAGGAAGAAGCGCAAGCCCATCCCTGTGGGCACCATCAGTGCCCTGGACGTCACGCGGGCCCACATGCCCAAGCACAACGGCTGGGTGTGCCGCGGCGGCCCCCATGGGGACACGGCGTACAACCGCCGCAAGGAGAAGGCAAAGTTCAAACGCATCCTTAACGAGGAGGGCGGCCACGGTCGCCCTCCTTTTTTGACGCTTCCAAGCAATGGGGCTCCTTGCGACAAGCGGAAAGCCGCCGCAAGGAGCCCCAAACGCGCGATGGCGGGTAGCGTTGGCACGAAGGCCCTCGGATGCGCGACCGTTGAGGCATGAAGGGGTCTCGATGCGCGGTTTTGGCCCCTTGTCGACAAGAAGTCGCGCATCGGGGGCGGTTCGCGGCGTGGCCATCGCGCATTGGAGGCCNTTAGCGCAAANGGCGACGGNTGCGCGGCCAAACCTGGCGCAAAGGGCCTCCAATGCACGATTTGGGGACCTTCTCGCGCATTGGAGGCCTTTAGTGCCAGGAAAGTCGCGCATCGGGGGCGGTTCGTGCCAAGGGGCGGCCGGATCACGCACCTAGCGCGTTTCAGGTCGAAAGAATCGCGCGCTCGATGCCCTTCACGCCACACCGCCCCTCTCC